>NZ_WOEI01000005.1 GCF_009733925.1 Streptobacillus canis
TTAAGCTCTATAGGTAATCTTAGTTGGAAGGTGTCGTTAACTTTTTCAACTAAGCCCTTTGCTTGAGATATGCTGGTAGTTTTAATTTCAATACCTAATTGATGACAAGCATATGAAAATTGTGTATAAGTATCTTTATCTAAATTTTTTGAATTAGTTTTCTTATATTCAAATATACTTCTTTTATCTGTATAAAATGCCAGAGGTATGCCATAATTTTCTATTATTTGATTTAATACATTGTAATACCCAACTAATGTCTCTTGATAGTCTAAATAGGCTCCGACAACTGTATTTGTAGAATCATCTATAGCTATATGTAAATGAAGCTTCTTTCCATTACCTAGAAAATCAAAAGAAGATGCATCCATTTGTATTAACTCACCAAAGTATTTTGATTTTTCTCTTTTAGCATGGGGAGAGGAATCTATTCTTTCTATAATTTCCTTAATTTCGTTACTCTCTTTAATTGAACGACTTTTGGCTCCTAATAGCTTTAACTTATCTTTACATATGTCTTCTCACTCTTTTAGATGCTCTAGGGGATAATATATATTTATTTAGAAGAAGTTTTCTAACAAATGTAGAACTTACATGTATATTTTCGTGTAATGCTATTAATTCAGTAAAATGTTTTATAGAAGATCCTGAGTATTTGTTTTTAAATAAGTCAACTATTTTTTCGCATATATTATCATTTATTCTTTTTTCTGAAATTTTGTTTCTATTTCCGTGAATGAACCCAACTTTTCCTTTCACTTTATATATTTTGATAAGTCTATTAACTTGTCTTATGGAGATGTTTAATAATGTAGCAACTCTTTTTTTATTAGAGTTATTTTCAACTAAATTTTTAATTACATTATATTTATGGTATTCATATTCAGTTAATATATCATTTTTCATAAAACATAATAATCCTTTCTATTTAACTTTAATATATTTTATCATAGCAATATTTATTGTATCCTATTAGAAATACTTTTGGGACATTTTCATGTTTCTTTTCTTAAGACATTTTCATGTTTGTTTAACAAATATTCTAAAAAAATATATATTTTTATTGACAAAGATATTCAAATAATGTATAATAATTTTTGTCAATAAGATATGCCTTGGTGGTGAAATGGTAGACACACAGGACTTAAAATCCTGTGGGAGCAATCCCGTGCCGGTTCGAGTCCGGCCCGAGGCACCATGTTTGCGGGAGTAACTCAGTTGGTAGAGTGTCAGCCTTCCAAGCTGAATGTCGCGAGTTCGACCCTCGTCTCCCGCTCCATGTGAGTCATTAGCTCAGTCGGTAGAGCACTTGACTTTTAATCAAGGTGTCACTGGTTCGATTCCAGTATGACTCACCATCTACATAAAAACAATCAATTTATACAACATAAGGAAGAGGCTCTTCCTTTTTTTTGTTTTTTGTGGTATAATATCGTGAGAGGAGTGTCTAAATTATGAAAATGTTAATTCAAAGAGTAAATGATGCTAAGGTATTATTTGAAGATGGGACTAATAATTCTATTGGAAAAGGTCTATTAGTATATTTAGGAGTTCATAATGAGGATAGCCTAAAAGATATACAAATCTGTATTAAAAAATTGATAAACCTTAGAATATTTGAAGATGAAGAAGGAAAAATAAACTTTTCATTGCTAGATAATAATTATGAAGTAATGGTAATAAGTAATTTTTCACTTTATGGAAGTATGAAAAAGGGAAATAGACCTTCATTTACAGAATCAGCACCTGCTTTAAAAGCAAATGAAATGTACGAAATATTTTTAGAAGAATTGAAAAAAAGTAATGTAAAATTTACTACAGGAAGATTTCAAACATATATGGACGTGCAATCAAGTAATGATGGGCCTATGAATTTTATTTTTGATACAAGAGAAGGAGTAAATTAATGTTGAGATACAAGAAAATGATGTTAGTATTATCTCTTGCGCTATTATCTGTAACAAGTTTTAGTGCAACTAAAATAAGCCTAAAGAAGTCTTCTGCAAAATCTCAAAGAGAATTAGTTATGCAAGATTCAAACTCAGTATTGTTTGATTCAGAATATATTCATGATCAATCATATATTGATAAGAAGATAAATGAAATTGAAGAATCAGTAATGTCTATGTCAGGTGTATACAACAGCCTAGATAATATTATATTAAAAAATAAATTGTTCAGCGCTTATGATAAATGGGCAGGAACAAGGTATAGTCTTGGTGGAACAGGGCATAACGGTATAGATTGTTCAGCCTTAACAAGAGAAGTATTTAGAGATGTTTTTGGTTATGAATTACCAAGAGTAAGTGTTGATCAAGTACAAAGAGGTAGAAAAATAGCTAGAGCAGAAATGAAACCTGGAGATATATTATTCTTCAGACCAGAAAATAGGGTAAATCACGTTGCTGTATATATTGGTAATTCGTTATTTATCAATGCTTCATCTTCACAAGGTGTAGTACTTTCAAGTTTAAATAACTCATACTGGGGTAAATATTTTAAATACGCAGTAAGAGTTGATGCGGCAAGAGAAGTGAGATAATAAAAAATATTTAAAGTGCTTAAATTTTTTAAGCACTTTTTTTTAATCTCTTCTTGTTTTTTTAAAATTTCAAGTTATAATGTTAATATAGTAGTAATCAATATTTTTAGGAGGTACAGGTATGAAAGTTTATGCCAGTGATAGTATTAGAAACGTAGGAATTTTAGGACATAGTGGTTCTGGAAAAAGTAATATGTTAGAATCTTTAGAATTTACGGCAAATTTAATTTCTAGAATTTCATCTCCAACTGAGGAATTTAAAATGTCAAATACTACAACTTTATCAGCAGTTGAATATCAAAATATGAAGTATAATTTATTAGATATTCCAGGTTATTCAGATTTTTATGGTGAATTAGAATCAGGACTTGCTGCGATAGCAGGAGCAATAATCACTATAGATGCAACTACAGATTTAAGTGTTGGGACTGAAATTGCATTAGAATTAACTGAAGAAAGAAAAATACCTAAATTTATATTTATCAATAAAATAGATTCAGATAAAGCAGATTATTCAAAAATACTTAACCAATTAAGAGAAAAATACGGTAAGAAAATAGCTCCATTCCATATACCATGGGGTAAAGCAGATGACTTCAAAGGACATATAAATGTAGTTGATTTATTTGCAAGAAAATATAATGGAAAAGAATGTGAAACAGTTAAAATGCCTGAAGAATATGAAGGTGAAGTACAATCAGTTAGAGAAATGTTACTTGAATCAGTAGCAGAAACTGAAGAAGCTTTAATGGATAAATATTTTGCTGGCGAAGAATTTACTACAGAAGAAATACATAGAGGATTAAGAAAAGGTGTATTAGATGGTACATTAATTCCAGTAGTTTGTGGTTCTACATATAAAAATATTGGATTACATACAACATTTGATATGATGAGAGAATATTTACCTACTCCTAAAGATAATAAGAAAAATATTGATATAGCAGAATTTGTAGGACAAGTATTTAAAACAGTAATAGATCCATTTGTTGGTAAAATTTCATATGTTAAAGTACTTTCAGGAGAAATAAAAGCTGATTCTGAAATATTTAATGTTAATAAGAGAGAATATGAAAAAGTAAATAAAATATATACATTAGTACATGGTGAAATGGTAGAATTACAAAAAGCTACTATGGGAGATATAGTTTTATTAACTAAATTAAACTTCGCACAAAATTCAGATACTTTAGCTAAAAATGAAAAAGTAGAAGCTATAGAAGAAATTAAGTTCCCTAAAGAACAAATGTTAGTAGCAATTCAAGCAAAAAATAAATCAGATGAAGATAAAATATCTACTGCATTACATAAAATTAGAGAAGAAGATTCATCACTATATTGGAGACGTGTGGTTGAAACTGGACAAACAGTTTTAGGAGTTCAAGGAGAAATACATGCAAATTCAGTAATAGCAAAATTAAAAGAAAGATATGGTGTTGAAGTGTTAACTGAAGAACTTAAAGTACCATATAAAGAAACTATTAAAGGAACTTCAGATGTTCAAGGTAAACATAAAAAACAATCTGGTGGACATGGACAATATGGTGATGTTAAGATAAGATTTAGCCATTCTGAAAAAGAATTTGAATTCGAAGAAGAAATAGTTGGAGGAGTTGTACCTAAAGGATATATCCCAGCTGTAGAAAAAGGATTATTAGAATCAATGAAAGAAGGAGTATTAGCTAAATATCCAGTTACAAATATTAAAGCTGTACTTTATGATGGATCATATCATGATGTAGATTCATCAGAAATGGCATTTAAATTAGCAGCTAACCTAGCATTTAAAAAAGGTATGCTTGAAGCTAAACCAGTATTACTAGAACCAGTAATGGAACTTAAGATAGTAATACCTGAAGAAAATGTTGGAGACATCATGGGAGATATAACTAAGAAACGTGGAAGAGTATTAGGAATGCAGGCTATAGGTAAAGATAAACAAGAAATAGTTGCAGAAGCTCCGATGGCAGAAACATTTAAATATTCTAATGATTTAAAATCAATGACACAAGGTAGAGGATATTTTGAAATGAAAGTTATTAGATATGAACAAGTACCTGAAGAAATAGCTAAAAAAATTATAGAAAAAGCTGAATAATATGAAACAGGCATCGATGATGCCTGTTTTATTTTATAAATTTATTTCTAATATCTACTAATTTATCTAGATTTTTACCAAAGAAATATTTATAACTGTAGCAGAATTTATTGACATTATCTTCATCTTTATGTCTTTTACATCCACTTCTACAAATTTTTAAATATTTACAAGTTTTACAATTTTCATCTATTTTAAATGATTCTTTTACAAATTGTGTTGCTTTTTCTGAAAATATTATTTCAGGTATACTTTGAGTGTTAATATTACCAAGTCTTCTTTCATCAATAACGTAAAAATCACATGGATATACTGAACCATCAGCTTCAATTACAGTATTAACAGAGCAATGTCCGACCATATCACAGGCTTCTGGATTTCTTCCAGATAAGATTAACAATAAGTTTTCGAAGTATCTAATACTTACAAAATGACCATTTTCTAAATCTTCATGCCATAGAGTGAATATTTCATCTAAAAATTTACCATAATTTTCTGCAGTTAAACTATAATCTTGTTCATCATAATTTTTTAAAGGATCAAGAGCAGGGATAAATTGTAAAAATTTAAAATCTTGTTCTTTAAAGAAATTATATATTTCTTTTGCATTTTTAGAAACCTCTGAATTTACAACACATAATATGTTGAAATCGATGTTTCTATCTCTTAATTTATTGATGTTATTTAATACAGAATCAAAAGTCCCTTTATGTCTTATATCTATTCTAAAAATATCATGAATATTTTTCGTTCCATCAAGTGAAATTCCTATTAAATAGTTGTATTTTTCAAATAAATCAAACCATCTTTTATTTAATAATGTTGCGTTTGTTTGTAAAGAAAATGTTGTATTAATATTGTTTACGTTATATTTATCTATTAATTCATGAAGTTTGTAAAAGTAATTTATCCCTCTCATAGTAGGCTCACCACCTTGGAATAAAAAGTTTACTTGGTACTCAACACAGTCAAATACATTTTTAACTAAATTTTCTAATGTTTCATAGCTCATATTTCCATATGTATAAGTTTCTCTATTCTCTGCTACATCAAAGTAAAAACAGTAGCTACATCTTAAATTACAATTACAAGATGCAGGTTTAATTAATAAATTTATGCTTCTTAATTTATGTAATCTCATATGTCACCTCTTAATACAAATTATACATTAAAAAATTAAATATAACAATATGTTAAATTTTCTTGACTTAGGTTATGATTTAAAGTATTATTTATATTATCAATAATAAAACAAGAGGTTAGATATGAATAATTTATTTAAAATGAATTTAGATGAAAGACGAGATATGATAATAAATGGTGATACTGTTAAAACTATCATGTTTTTAACTATACCAACTTTTATGATGGCTATAGTTCAAGTATTAATACCATTTTCAGATGGATTGTTCCTCAATAAAATTTTAGGAACTGATGTAGGTGCAGGTGTTTCATATATGCAACCTGTATATAATATGCTAATTGCAATATCACAAGGATTAAGCGTTGTTGCAATGTCAATGATAGGTCAATTAAATGGTAGAGGAGAATACAAAGGTGTAAAAAATGTTTCGTTACAGGTTTTAGTTTTTGGATTTATACTCGGAATAATTTTAATGCCTGCCTGTTATTATGGGGCTGAATTTTTAGCACCAACGGATCTAGTTATTAGAGATTATGCAATAACATATTTTGCATTAAGTTCATTAATCATACCATTTCAATTTATGGCTGCAATATTTAATGCGATTAAAAGTGCAACAGGAGAACCAGAAGCTACTTTTTATAGAATGATAGTACTATTAATTTTAAAAATATTATTTAATACTATCTATTTAACTGTATTAAAAATGGGATTAGAGGGGGCAATCTTTGCATCGCTTACAGCATATTTCTTTACTACAGTTTGGATGTATTATGATCTGTTTATAAAAAGATCAAAATTTAAATTAGATATAAGAGAATATAAATTTGATTATCCTATAGTAAAAGAGATGATAAGATTAGCAATTCCAACAATAATTTCATATACATCGATAAATTTTGGCTTTTATTTAATAAATGCTGAAATTGAAATATATGGAGCGGATGTATTAGCTGGACTTGCAATTGCATCACAAATAAATAATATTTGCTTTACAGTTCCAACTTCTATAGGTACAACGGTAACCACAATGATAAGTATGAATATAGGGGTAGGTAATGTAGAAAAATCTAAAGAAGTATATAGAAAAGCGGTAGTAATAGGAGAGATAGTAGCTCTATTATTATTAATTTTAACTTTATCTACTTCAAAATATTTAATAGCACTATATGACCCAAGTGCAAATGTAGCTATTAAGACACAAGAAGCGTTAAATATTTATACTTATTCAGTATTCCCATTTGCATTATTTGTAATAACTCAGTCTGTATTTAATGCATTAGGAAGAAATATTTATCCATTAATAATGTCGTTTTTAAGAATTTGGGTATTTAGATATTTATTTATAATTGTTACTAGTAAATATTTAGGATATTATTCAATATTCTATGGAAATCTATTTTCAAACTTTTTAGCAGCAGCTATTTTCTATTTAATAATTAGAAATAGTAGTTGGAGGAGTAATATTAAATATGAAGAATAACTATGTATTAATAACTGGAGCTAGCTCAGGTATAGGGAAAGAAATGGCTAAGATATATGCCCAAAAAGGACATAATTTAATTTTAGTAGCTAGAAGAATAGAAATATTAGAAGAATTAAAAAATGAATATAGCAATTTAGACATACATATTTTACAAAAAGATTTAGCAAATATTGCTTGTTGCCAAGAAATATATGAGTATACTCAAGATAAAGGTTTATTTGTAGAGACATTAATAAACAATGCTGGAGTAGGTTTGTTTGGTGATTTTATTGAAACAGATCTTGAAAGAGAATTATCAATGATAAATTTGAATATTAGTTCGTTAATTTCACTTACCAAATTATATTTAGTTAATATGAAAAAAGAAAATAGAGGACAAATATTAAATGTTTCATCTGTTGCAAGTTTTATGCCAGGTCCTAAAATGAGTGTGTATTATGCAACTAAAGCATTTGTTACATCATTTACTAATGCTTTATCACATGAATTAAAAGATACTAATATTAAAGTATCAATTTTAGCACCAGGTGCAACTAGTACTGGTTTTGTTAAAAGTTCTAATTTAGAAAATTCTAAATTATTTGATAATATGCGTGTTCAAAGTGCAGAAACAGTAGCTAAATATGCTTTGGATAATTTAGGTGAAAGATTAATAATACCAGGTGTATTAAATAAATTATCAGTATTTAGTACAAGATTTGTACCAACAAAAATAATGATGTATTTTGTTGAAAAGATTCAACAAAGAAAGGATAAATAATGAAAATATTATTAATCGGTGCTGGCGTAATGTCAGAATATTTAATAATTTCTATTAAAGAAAAAGGGTATGACTTTGTAGGAAGAGTAGATATTTTTGGTAAAGGTGAATTTGATTCTTTTGCATCAGTAGATAAAGAGTTTGATGTAATAATAGATTTTTCAAATCATTTATTAACAAAAGAAGCACTTGATTTTGCAGTATCTAAAAAGAAAAATATATTAATTGCAACCACAGGTCATACAGAAGAAGAATTGAAATTAATAGAAGAAGCAAGTAGATATATTGCAGTATTGAAATCAACAAATACTTCATTTGGAGTGAATGCTTTAAATAAAATTGTTGAATATGCAACTAAAATATTAAATGAGTTTGATATTGAATTAGTTGAAGCACATCATAACAGAAAATTAGACGCACCAAGTGGGACTGCTGATACATTATTAGATGTAATAGATGAAAGTCTTGGAGAAAAAAGAAATAGAGTTTATGGCAGAAGAAATGAAAAAAGACAAGAAAAAGAAATTGGAGTTCATTCAATTAGAGGTGGATCTATAGTAGGAGAACATACGGTAATATATGCTAAAGGTGATGAAATAATAGAGATTAAACATAGTGCATTATCTAGAAAAATATTTTCAGATGGAGCAGTAAATGTTGCAGAAAAATTAGTTAAACTTGAAAAGGGTTTATATAATATGAAAGATATAATTTAAAAAGGAGAGCAGTGCTCTCCTTTATATTTACTCTTAATTTATTATTTTAAAGTGGTGCCGCTTATCGGATTCGAACCAATCACCTGCTGATTACAAGTCAGCTGCTCTACCTAATGAGCTAAAGCGGCATATGTTTTATTATACATAAAAATATTTTACTTGTCAATAAAAAAAGGAGAAAAATTTCTCCTTATTTTATAACTTTTCTGTAAAGTACTAATAATGGGTTCCATACACTTGCATTAGTTGGTGAATATGCAAAGTCTATAGATATTAAATCTTCTATTTTAATTTTAAATCTTATTACTATTGCAATTTGATCTATAAATTGAGCTATAGCTTCTGGACCTATCATAGTAGCACCTAAAACTATGTTATTATCTTTGTCATAAATAATTTCAGCACTTCCAGGAATAGAATCTTTGAATCCTGAATTTTTAGTTAAAACTTCCATGCTTACTTTTCCAATGTTATATCCTTTTTCAATTGCAGCTGCTTCACTTAAACCAGTACCAGCAATTTTTAAATCAAAGAATGATGTTGCATATGTGTTTGTAACACCTATAAATTCAGATTTTTTTCCAGAAAGTAATTTAGCAAGCATCATACCGTGTTTATTAGCTACATCTCCAAATGGAGCATAAGTATAATCTCCAGTAATTATATTTTTGTTTAGTACGGCATCTCCAAGAGCATATACATCATCTAAATTTGTTTTAAAGTTATCATCCACAACTATTTTTCCGTTTAATAATTCTAATTTTTCACCTAGAATTTCTGTTTTTGTAGTAATTCCAGTTGAAATTATTAACATATCAAAGTCAAGTTTTGTATTACTTTCTAAAATTACATTATCTTCATTAAATTCTTTTACACCATCACCTAAAATTAATTTAACATTTCTTTCTCTTATCGTATTTTTTAATATTTCCCTATATTCTTGAGGTAACATATTAAATATATCATTTGCTTTTTCTACAACAGTTACATTAATATTATTTAAAAGAAAAGCTTCAACCATTTCAAGACCTATGAATCCTAATCCAAGGATTAATGCATTTTTAGGCTTATTTTGCTCTATAAATGATTTTATTTCTATAGCATCAGTTGCATGAGAAAGACTAAAGTATTTATCTTTCTTGATATTTAATGTTGATTTTGCCCCTACTGCTAAAACTAGTTTATCATAAGATATTTTTTCATTATTTGCTATTACATATTTTTCTTTATAATTTACTTCAGTTACTGCTGTGTTAATTCTTACGTCTATTCCTTTATCTATAAAAGCTTGTGCAGGTGAACCTGTAACTTTTTTTAAAGGTAATTCATTTGCTATGTAATATGGAGATGGACATCCTGCCCATGAAACATAGGGAGTTTTTTCAAATAATATTACTTCATTATTTGGGTTCATCTTTTTATATTGTGTAGAAAACATCATTCCTGCTGCTCCTCCACCAATCACTATTATTCTCATATTTTACCATCCTTTTATTTTACTTATGTTTATATTTTAAATCATTTAAGAATATTTTTCAATAAAAAAAGGGAAACTTTTATTTCCTCTTACTAATTATTCTATTCTTTCTCCTACTTTAAATCCAAATTCATAATCTATTACTAGTTTAGTTCCGTCTTCTCTATGATAAATTGAAGGACCAAATAGTTTTCCTTCTCTATATGAAATATCTTTAATTATCATACCATTTTCGTTATATGTAATATGTTTACCATCTTTTTTATTTTTTCTAAAGTTTCTTTCAGAAATTAAGTTTCCATTTTCATCATAATCAAACCAAGCTGATTTTTCAGGTAATGCCACCATATGTTCTCTATAATATTCCATTAACATAATTTTACCGTTTTCATGGAAAAATACTTGTTCTCCAACATGATGATTATCTATAAAGTGTTCAATAGATAATAGAACAGGTGTATCAAGTTGAGGATTATCATTAAATATCCATTTATTTTTTTCAAACATTCCATTTTTTAATGTAAATATTGAAGTTTCATCATTTGCAAGTTGCATATATTCATTAGGGTTATCAATAGTGTTTTCAGATACTAAAACACCATTTTTATAATTTTGTGATTCTACAACGATACCAGATTAATCTAATGTGATTTTTCTTCCATCTAAAAGTCCATTTTTGTAACTTGCTATACCTATAATTCCAGTTAGGTAATCTACTGATCTTAATATTTTGTATTCTCCATTTAATATTGGAGTATTGTCTAAACCTAAATAAACTTTCATAAAGAACCTCCATATTCATATATTATATACTATGTTATATCTTGAAAATACTAAAAAGGAAGAGGAATTTTTAAAAATATTTTCCCACTATACAATTTAGTATAAAATGTGGTAAAATGTATATAAAAGCATAACATTAGGAGAATTTATGGATAGAAAAATTGTAGTACATAAATATGGTGGAAGTTCAGTTGCCACTACTGAAAAAATTATGAATATTGCCAAACATTTAATAGAAGTGAAAAAGAGTGGAAAAGACTTAGTTGTAGTAGTTTCAGCTATGGGTAAAACTACTGATGGTTTAATTAAACTTGCTAAGGAAATTTCAAATGATCCAGATAAAAGAGAATTAGATAGATTAATGTCAACAGGGGAGCAACAAACTATAGCTTTACTATCTATAGCTTTAATTGAAATGGGGCAAAAAGCTATATCTTTAACGGGAGAACAAGCTGGGATAAAGACTTTAGGATTACATACTAAAAATACTATAGACAGTATTAATAATGAAATAATATTAAAAAATCTTGATGAAGGTAAAATAGTAATTATTGCTGGATTCCAAGGAATTAATGAAAATGGAGATATTACAACACTTGGAAGAGGAGGATCTGATACTTCTGCAGTTGCTTTAGCATGCTCATTAAATGCGGAATGCAGAATATATACAGATGTTGATGGAATATATACTATAGATCCTAGGGTTTATGAAAAATCAAAAAAAATACAATATATTTCTTATGAGGAAATGATGGAACTTGCATATTTAGGAGCAGGAGTAATGGAACCAAGAGCTGTAGAGCTTGGTTTTAAATATGGAACTGAAATATATGTTGGAAAAACTTTAGGTGAAGATAATGGATCAATAATTACATTTAAGGAGAAAATTATGGAAAAGAAAGAAATTAGAGGGATTTCTATAAATAAAAATATAGTAATGGTAACTATAGATGGTATACCTACATATGCTAGAAATCTTTACCCTATATTCAAAAAAGCATCTGAATATGGTGTAATAATAGATATGATAAGTCAAAATGACGTAATAGCAGAAAAAGGAAGTATAGCATTTACATCACCTAGAACTGATGAAGAATCACTTAGAAAAATGTTTAAAGATTTAGAATTAAATTATGATATTTTAATTAATTCTAATGTTGTAAAAGTATCACTAGTAGGTATAGGACTTGCTACTTCAATCAATACTATATCTAAAATATTTGAAGTGTTATCAGAAAACAATATTAGTTTCCATCAAATCTCTACTTCTGAAATTACTATTTCAATAGTAGTAGAAGAAAGTATAGCAGAAAATGTAGCAAGATTACTTGCTGAAAAATTTGATTTATAGGAGTAATATGAAAAGATATATATTTTTATTCTTACTTATATGTTCTTGTTCATCGATATCAGATAAAGTAACTATAGATAAAAAGGACTATAATAGAATAAGTAAAGAAAAAGAGCATAATTATCTTTATTCAGAGCTTGAAAAATCAGATTTCTTTTATGATAGAGAATTTTTTAAGTTACTTGATAGTATACAAAGTGAGCTTGATACTATAGTAGTAACAAATTTTGCAGAAACTTTGCCAAGTTTAATAATGCAAAGATTAAATGCAACTGATGAAGATATTGCAAAGATGTATAAATTAGAAAAGGTTAATCCGTTAGTCTATAATTATCTATCTCTACTTGAATTAAAAAGAGATTACTTTGGAGATTCATATAATGATGCATGGATATCAAAGACAGCGATAGGTACATATTTAGTTGATGAAATATTTATGTATTTAAACATATTAACAAATGAAGATAAAAAAGTAGAAGAAGTATTAGCTGATATGGAGATAAAGTATAAAGATTATCCTTTGAATAAGTATAATAGAATTTTTTATTATAATCTTTATGATTTTTCAAAGATAAAAGAAGAAGATTTTAGATTATCAAGACTAGATATTAGAACAATAAATCATAAATTTTATCCAGAATTACAAGGTTATAAAGTTAATTATTTAATGATGCTTGATTTATTACAAGCTAATTATTATTATCTACACAAAGATATAGAAGGATTAGTTAGAATAAAAGAAGAAATAAATAAGACAGAATTAAAAGATAAATTAGACTTAAGAAGAATAAATAAGTTTATAGATGAAAGAATAAAATTCTTAGTGGAGGTATAAAATGAAATATTCAAAGAGCTATGTTGCTTTAGTAACACCATTTGATAAAGACTTAAAAGTAGATGTTGAAAAAATTAGAGAATTAGTAAGATTTCATATAGATAATATGACAACAGGTATAGTTGTTTGTGGTACTACAGGTGAAGCTGCAACTATGAGTGAAGAAGAGTACGTACTAGCAATAAAAACAGTAGTAGAAGAAGCTAATGGTAAAATACAAGTTATTGCTGGGGCAGGGGCTAATTCAACAGAAAAAGCAGTATATTTAACAAAATTATGTAAAGATTTAGGTGTAGATGCTGTATTATCTGTAACACCTTATTACAATAAACCAACACAAAGAGCTATAATTAATCATTATAAAAAAGTAGCAGAGGTTGGATTAGATGTAATATTATATAATGTTCCTTCAAGAACTGGTGTTAATATGGAAGTTGAAACAACTGTAGAATTATCAAAAGTTAAAAATATAGTAGGAATTAAGGAAGCAACAGGGAATATTGATCAAATGATAGAAATAATAAATAGAGTAGATAAAGATTTTGCGGTCATATCTGGAGAAGATAACTTTATGTTACCTATGCAAGCTATAGGTTCATGTGGTGTAATATCTGTTACTGCAAATGCAATGCCTAAAGAAGTAGCAATGCAATTTGAACTTGAAGGTGAAGAAAGATTTAAACTTCACCAATTTATGTATGATATTCATAAATCTATGTTTATTGAAGGTAACCCAGTAACTATTAAAGCATCAATGAATGTATTAGGTTTACTTGAAAATGATGGAGTTAGAGAGCCACTTTTAGTAGCAACTGAGGAGACTAAAGAAAGATTAAGAAAATTATTCATTCAAAAAGGATTGATATAATCATGGAATTTGAAAAATATAGTGGACTTGGTAATGATTTTATTATTACCCAAGAAGATTTAAGTAAAGAAGATGTAATGAAATATTGTAGAAGAAGAATGTCTATAGGTGCAGATGGAGTAATAGTATTAAAGAAAAAAGATGAAAACTTTTATATGCATTTCTATAACGCAGATGGGAGTTTAGCTTCTATGTGTGGAAATGGTATTAGATGTTATACTCATTATTTGTACAATCATGGTTTAGTTTCTAAAGATGATGAAGTACTTATAGATACATTGTCTGGTATAAAGAAAATAAGAATTATTAAAGCACAAGAAAATGATTTTTGGGTTTCAGTTGACATGAATAAGGCTATTAATACAACAGAAATCAAAACTATAAATGCATTAGATAAATCTTTTGAATATGTTTATACTTTTACAGGTACAGATCATGTTGTCATTTATGTAGATAAAGAGGAATTAAACGAAGAATTTGTAACAAAATATGGTAAGAATATTGAACAAAATAAAGAAGTTTTTCCGAAAGGAACTAATGTAAATTTTGTATATGTAAAAAGTTCAGAGGAAGTTGAAATTATGACATTTGAAAGAGGAGCAGGACTAACTCTTGCATGTGGAACTGGAGCAAGTGCGGTAGGGTATATATCTAATCTATTAGGTAAAACAGGCACTAAAATAAAAGCAAAACTATTAGGAGGGCCTTTAGAAATAGAACTTAAAAATGATACTATATATATGAATGGTCCAAGTGAAATGATATATAAAGGAAGTGTTAAATAATGAAAAATGTTGCTATAGTCGGTGCTACAGGTCTTGTAGGTACAACTTTTTTAAAAGTAATGGAAGAAAGAAATATTAAATTTAATAAACTATATCTATATGCTTCAAGTAGAAGTGCAGGTAAAAAAATTAATTTCATGGGAAAAGAATATGAAATTATTGAATTAAAAGAAGAAAATATAAAAGAAGATATAGATTTTGCCTTATTTTCAGCAGGGGGATCAACTTCTACAGAATTTGCTCCTAAATTTGCAGAAAAAGGTGCAATAGTAATTGATAATTCTAGTGCTTGGCGTATGGATGAGGAAGTACCATTAATTGTACCAGAAGCGAATATTGAAGATGCAAAAGAAACAAAAAAAGGGATAATTGCTAATCCAAATTGTTCAACTATACAAGTAATACCTGTATTGAAAGTGTTATCAGATTATTTTGGTTTAAAGAGAGTAATATATTCAACATATCAATCAGTTTCTGGAGCTGGTGTAAAAGGATTAGAAGATTTAGAAAAGAATTTAAGAGGGGAAGAGTCAACTAATTTCCCAAGTCAAATTGCATTTAATTTAATACCACATATAGACAGTTTCTTAGATAATGGATATACAAAAGAAGAAATGAAAATGGTCAATGAGACAAGAAAAATATTACATTTACCAGATTTAAAAGTTAGTGCAACTTGTGTTAGAGTACCAGTGAGATATTCACATTCTGTGTCAATGAATGTTGAATTAAAGAGTGAGTTTGATTTAGAAAAAGTAAAAGAATTATTAGCAAATGCAAATGGAGTAGTTTTAGTTGATGATGTTAAGAATGGAATTTATCCTATGCCGTTAATGACAGAAGGTAAAGATGAAGTATTTGTTGGAAGAATAAGAAGAGATGATACTGTAGATAACGGATTAAATCTATGGGTAGTTGCAGATAATATCAGAAAAGGTGCCGCAACTAATGCAGTACAAATCTTAGAATTATTGTTAGACAAATAATTTACAGATTTAAAAAATTAGTGTATAATATTAGAGAAGAATTTTAAGGAGGAATATAATGAAAGCAGCAATGGAATTAAGACAAGGTAATGTATATGTTAAAGAAAATATACCTTATTTAATTTTAAAAGCAGACAGACACCAATCAACTTCTGGGAAAAAAGCTAGGGCAGCTGAAATGAAGTTCAAAATAAAAGATTTAATAAGTGGAAAAGTACAAGAAATAACAGTATTATCTACAGAAATGATGAATGACATCATTTTAGATAGAGCACAAATGCAATATCTATATCAAATGGATGGAGAATATTTCTTCATGAATCAAGAAACTTTTGAACAAATGACATTAACAGAAGATGATTTAGGAGATGCAACTGATTTCTTAGTAGATGAAATGGTTATACAAGTTTTATTATATGAAGAAAGAGCGGTTGGTGTTGAATTACCAAATACTGTTGTAAGAGAAATTACATATACAGAACCTGGATTAAAAGGAGATACTATAGGTAGAGCAACTAAACCTGCAACTATAGAAACAGGTTACCAATTACAAGTACCTTTATTCTGTAATATAGGAGATAAAATCAGAATAGATACTCGTACTGGTGAATACATGGAAAGAGCAAACTAAGAGTAATATATTAAGGCTAGATACAATCTAGTCTTTTTATTAAAAGGAGATTTATGAAAAAAGTAATGATTTTTTTGCTTTCAATTTTTTCATTAAGTTTTGGAGCTATGAGTAATAAGGAAATTGATGAAAAAATCAATGAATTAAAGAAAGAAATTAAAGCGTTAGAATTAGATGAGGATTATGAAATAAAAATAGCTGGAGAATATTTTTATTTAGATAAAGAAGAAAATAAAGATTTTAATGTTAGATATTTTTTACATGCAGATACTTATGAACCACTAATAATAGTTAGATATCCAGATAAAAATATCAAAAACATAGAATTAGTATATGGGATAGTAAGAAGAACAGAAATACCTACTAAGATTATTACAGACTATAACGGTGAAGCTTTTGCTAGTAATAGCTTTTATACAAAATATATAGAAACAAAAATGAAATTATTTGAAAATGTTTTACAAGTTTATTACTATACAGATAAAAAAATTACTATAAAATATGAAAATTTTAAAAATGTAGACTCAAATATGGAAACATTAAAATTTGAAAAGAAAATGAAACTTGAAAAGAAAATTGATGAATTAAAGGGGATGATGAAGTAATGAAAAAATTATTTTTATTATTAATGCTATTTATTACTTTGATCTCTTATGCAGAAGTTCAGTCTTTATATTTAGCAGATGGGAATAAATTTGAAGTATATTTTTCAGATGATAATGGTAAATTTGATGAGAGTTTAGAAACTATAGAAAGTAAAATTTTTGCTGATTTAGATAAAGATATTTTAACTCTTATTTTAAGATTTAAGAATATTGAAAAGAGATTATGGACAGATAAAGTAAAAGTTATAGCAGATAATGGATATATGATAGAAGCGGAAACACCGTTTTTTGAAGAGAAACTAACTGATGTAGAGTATGGAGAAATAGGAACTATAAGCTTTAATAAACTTGGTTTAGATATCTTAAAGAATATTTCAAAATCTGAAAAGGTAGAAGTAATTTTTGAAGGTGAATTTGGAGTAGTAAAAAAACTTTTAACTAAAGAAGAAAAACAAAGACTATATAACACGGTAATTAATTTTGAAAATGATAGTTTTTAAATGATTTAAAGAGGATATATGTCCTCTTTTTATTATTGAATAAAGTTGTAAAATATTGTATAATTATATGTATGAAACAAAAGAAATGAGGGTATATTTTGAGAGGTATTTTTAAGATAATTTTATTACTTTTTCTATCAATAAATATTTGGGCAGAACCTATTTTAGTTGCAAGTTTTAATGCAATGAGATTAGGAGAAAATGAAAAAGATTGGACTTCTATGTCCAAAATAGTGTCTAAGTTTGATGTTATATCTATCCAAGAAGTTATGAATGAAAAGGGATTAGTAAAGTTGAAAAATGAAGTTGAAAAATTTACAAATGAAAAATGGGGATATATAATATCTGATATTCCGGTTGGTTCAAAAGAATATAAAGAATATTACGGTATATTATTTAAGAGAAAAAAAGTTGATAAAATAGAATCATTAGGTACATATCAAAATGGTAAATCTAAAGATTTTATAAGAGAACCATTTGCTTTCTTAATTAAATCAAATAATTTTGATTTTGTAATTATATCTGTACATTCAATATATGGTAAAGATAAAGTTGAAAGAGAAATAGAAGCAAGTAGATATCATAAAGTATATAAATATTTTATGGATAAGTCTAAAGAAGAAGATATAATAATATTAGGTGACTTTAATTTGCCGGCTAATTCTAAAGGGTTTAAGTATTTTAAGGATACTTTTAATGTGAAAGAGGCATTAAATCCTAGTAAGAATAAGACAACTATTTCTGATAAAGGACTTGCAAATTCTTATGATAATGCTTTCTTTAACAGAAATAATTTAAGAGAATATACGGGCAGATATGGAGTTTATGACTATACTAAAAATAATCATGAACAAATAAGAAAATATATATCAGATCACCTAGTTATATTTATGGAGTTTGAGAATAAGGGAGATTTAGATGTTGAAAAATAAGGATATGAGTATTTATAAAAAAATACTTATAGTTGGTATACCTGTAGCTTTAGAAAACTTGGTATATAATTTTATTAATTTTATAGATAATTTTATGGTAGGAAAAGAAAATCCTATCTTAGGCTTAGGGACTAATGCTGTTTCTGGTCTTGGAATATCAAATCAAATATTTTTTGTATATATAATTTCATTGTTTGGATTATTTAGTGGAGCAGGGGTACTTTCTGCACAATATTTTGGAAGTGAAAATTATTCAAAAATGAATAAGATTTTAGGATTTTTATCTGCAACTTCACTATTATTATCAATACCATTTGTAATAATAGGATTAACTAATCCAAATACATTATTAGGATTTTATAGTAAAGATCCTATGGTTTTAATACAAGCAAGAGAATATTTTAAATATGCATGTTTTACATTTCCATTAGCGGGACTAGGTTTTGTATTTTCTATGCAGCTTAGAGTAATAAGTCAATCTAAATATTCTTTTTATGCATCTATAGTCGGTTTGGTTTTTAATATTGTAGGTAATTTAATATTAATTCCAATCATGGGAGTAAAAGGTGCTGCCATAGCAACAGTAATAGCAAGATTATTCTCATTAATATATATGATATATGCAGTTAAAAAGAATAAGTTTCCTATTTTATCAAGTTTTAAAGAAACTATGAGTTTTGAACTTGATTTAGTAAAAGATATTATTAGAATATCTTTACCAACTTTTATACATGAGTTTATTTGGGTGATGGGAACTACATTTAGAGCATCTATTTATAGTAATATGGGTGCAGTAGGGTTTTCATCAATAATTATTGCAGGGACAATTTCATCAATACTATTTAGCATGTTTAGTGGGGTATCAAACGCAGCATCTGTATTAGTAGGAAATGAACTTGGAGCGAATAATTTAGAAAAAGCCAAAAGAGTCGCTAGTCTATGTTTTAGATTAATGTTACTTTTAGGTATAATAGCGGCTATAATGGTAAATGTAATATCACCTGTAATACTATCTATGATGAAGGCAGAACCAGAATTGATACGTCTAACAAGATTAGTTGTGTTCAGTGAAAGTTTAATACTACCATTTAAAGGTTTAAACTTATTAGTTATAGTAGGTATATTAAGAGCCGGAGGAGATATTTTCTATGCAATGATGTTAGATTTAGTTGGAATGTGGGTAATTTCAGTTCCACTAACAATGCTTGGAAGAAGTTTAAATTTACCAATTAACATGGTATATTTCTTAGGAGGAAGTTCAGATATTATAGTATTACTTCCATCTATACTTAGATATAAACAAAGAAAATGGATTAAAAGAATAATAAGAGAATAGAGGCGATTAAATGAATTGGAAAACTTTATTATCAATAAATACTAGGCGTGCTAGAAGTAGAATAAAAGCAAGTGATATAAGAAATGATTTTGAAAAGGATTATCATAGAGTAATTTCATCACCATCATTTAGAAGATTACAAGATAAAACACAAGCTTTCCCTTTAGAGGAAAATGATTTTGTTAGAACAAGATTAACACATTCATTAGAAGTTTCATCTTTTGCTAAATCTATAGCACAGTCAATAGGTAAAAGAATAATAGAAGAAAAATTAGATCCGGATTTTGGGTATGAAGAATTAAACTCAATTTCAACAATTTTATCTTCAGCAGCCTTAATACATGATATTGGTAATCCACCATTTGGACATTTTGGTGAAGATACTATTAGAATGTGGTTTTCAGAATATATAGATAAAACAGATGTTAAAGATGTAAATGGAGAAACAAAAAAATTAAGAGATTTATTAACACCACAAATGATTGCTGATTTTGAAAATTTTGAAGGTAATGCACAAGCAATAAGAGTAGTTTCAAAATTACATTTCTTAGTTGATGAAAATGGTATGAATTTAACATATGCATTATTAAATTCATTGATTAAATATCCTGTTTCATCTCAAGATATTGATAAACAAAGTGGAAATATTAAAGATAAAAAAATGGGATATTTTCTTGCAGAAGAAGATGTATTTTATGATGTAGTAAAATCTACAGGAACTTATGATGAAAAAGAAAATAAAATATATAGACATCCTTTAACGTTTTTACTTGAAGCTGCAGATGATATAGCTTATATTACAGCAGATATTGAAGATGGTTTAAAGAAAAAATATTTAAATTATTATAATATAGAAAATGCTTTAAGAGAATATGGAATAGAAGCTGGAGATGTTTTCTATGATAGATTAATAAAATATAAAGAAGATGCAAAAAAGAATGGTTATAGAAACACTCATAATTATGCTGCAAGTAGATGGATAATTTCTATACAAGGTTTAATAATAAAAGATGTAGTTAATAATTTTATTAGTAACTATAATGAAATTATGAGTGGTACATTTACAAAAGAATTACTTGCTGAAGGTAGATCTGCAAAAATAGTAAAAATGCTTAAAGATACAGCAAGAAAATATATTTTTGAATCTAAGAAAAACAACCAAATGGAACTTACTGCAAATATTATGATACAGTTCTTACTTGATAAATTTGTTAATTCAGTTATATATTATGATACTAAGTTTGAAAAAGATAATTCTGTACATAAAAAATATAGAATTATTTTAAGTGAAAACCAAAAATATATATATCGTGTTTATGCAAAAAAATATGAAGAAGAGCAACTAGCAGAACTTGCAAATAGAATAGAAGAAGAAAAACTTGAAGGTAATAAAAAGGAAAGACTAGAACAAGAATATGAGAATAAAATATATACATATAAATTATATTTAAGATTATTACTTGTTACAGACTATATTTCCGGTATGACAGATTCATACATTAAAACAACATATCAAGAATTAATGGGGATAAAATAATGGAAAAAGAGCTTTTAATAAAACAATTGATAAAGATTGGATTTACAGAAATCGAAGCAAATATTTACTTGTATTTATTAAAACACCCGGGAGAAAATCCTACACAAGTATCTAAAAATCTTGATGTCTCAAGAACGGCTGCATATAAATCTATGCACTTTATGGAAGAAAAAGGGATAATAAAATTACTTCCTGCAAATGATGATTCTAAAAATTATAGTGTGATAGATCCAAATATTTATCTAAATAGATTTGAAAAAGAAATACTTGAGAGTCTTGAAAGTTTAAAAAGAGGTTTAGATGCTCTATATTCTCAGTACAATAAAGCTGGAATATATGAATTTGATAGATTGGATAATTTAACATATAAGATATTGGAATTAATTCAAAAAACAGAAAATATTTTAGTTGTTTATGGTAAAGTTTATGATGAAGTTATATTTAAGAAAATTAAATTATTAGAAGAAAAAAATGTATTAGTGTATATAAATGATGAAGTTGATACCGGTGAATTAATATTAATCAAAGATAATAAAGAAATGATATTAAAAGATAGTGTTAATATGATATACACTAAAAATAACTTATTAATTGATCAAATTAATAAGAGAATTAAATTGGAAATGGAGAAAGAAAAATAATGTTAGTTATAGTAATAGTTACATTACTGGTATTAAGTTTAATAATATTCTTACATGAATTAGGGCACTTTTATACAGCCAAAAAATTTAATATGCCAGTTTCAGAATTTTCTATAGGAATGGGGCCTTTAATATACAGTAAAGTAAAAAATGACACTCAATATAGTATAAGGGCTATACCTATAGGAGGATATGTATTGATTGAAGGTATGGTTGAAGCTAGTAAAGATGATAAAGAATTTAAAGACTATACTGAAGAAGAAATTGAAGAATATAATAAAAAAGGATTTATATCACACTCTAAAGTTGAACAAATTATAGTTTTACTTGCAGGTGTATTTATGAATTTTGTTACAGCTTTAATAGCATTTGTAATATTAATGTTAATAACAGGGCAACCAATTACACATGCATTTGCAATGTTTGGTAAAGTTTTTGCTGCAACTTTTGAAGGATTAAAAATGTTATTAACTGGTGCTGCTAAGGCGAAAGAAATGGTTGGTCCTGTAGGACTTCCATTAGTGTTTGCAAAGCAAATTGAATCACAAGGATATTTAGTTTTACTTCCATTATTCGCATTACTATCAGTAAATATTGGAATACTAAATTTATTACCTATACCAGCTTTAGATGGTGGTCGTATAATCTTTGTGTTATTAGAATACTTTGGAATTAAATTAAATAAAAAATTAGAAGAAAGAATACATACTATAGGGATGATACTATTATTATTACTTATGGTATATGTATTATTTAATGACATTCAAAAATATATATTTTAAGGAGAATAAAAGTGAATATAGTATTGTATCAACCAGAAATGCCATATAATACGGGAAATATAGGAAGAAGTTGCGTTATAACTAATACAACATTACACCTTATTAAACCTTTGGGATTTGAAATAAGTGATAAACAAATAAGAAGAACAGGACTTGATTATTGGAAATATGTTGATTTAAAAATTTGGGAATCTTTTGAAGAATTTATGGCTAATAAAGGGAAAGGCAAAATATATTTTGCAACTACAAAAACAAATCAAAGATATACTGATGTTAAGTTTGAAGAAGATGACTATATCATGTTTGGACCAGAGTCTCGTGGTATACCAGAAGATATTTTAAATGAGTACAATGATCAAAATATTACTATACCTATGCTTAGAATCGGAAGATCACTTAATTTATCTAATTCAGCAGTAATTATTTTATATGAAGCACTAAGACAACAAAACTTTGAATTCAATATGGATGCAGAAAAAGTTGAAGAAATTAGAGTTGATTTAACTGTCAAAGGGGCTACACATAAGTGATACATATAGTAGTTGCAGTTGGCTTAAACAATGAGATAGGGAAAAATAATAAAATGTTATGGCATAATACTGAAGATTTGAAGTTATTTAGAGAGTTAACCTTAAATCATAAAGTTATTATGGGCAAAAATACTTTTCTTTCAATAGGTAAACCTTTAGATTTGAGAGAAAATATTGTAATAACTAGAACTTTGGAAGAAAAAAATGGTATAATATTAGTTAAAGATATAAATGAAATAATTGAAAAATACTATTACAGTGAAGAAATTGTATATGTAATTGGTGGAGGAAGTATATATAAAGAGCTAATAAATTTTGCTGAAAAACTATACATCTCAAAGATTGATGAAGAATTTCCTGATGCTGATACGTATTTTCCAAAGTTTGATGAAGAAAAATATAGTTTGGAAGTTAAAGAATACAATACATTTAAATTATACATATATACAAGGAGGAATAATGAATAATTTCTATATAACAACACCTATATATTATCCTAATGCAAAACCTCATATAGGTACTGCTTATACAACAGTAATTTGTGATGTTGTTGCAAGATATAATAGATTAAAAGGTAAAAATGTAAGATTTATAACGGGTACAGATGAACATGGACAAAAAATTCAAGAATCTGCAGAAAAAAATAATGTAACGCCACAACAATGGGTGGATAAAATGAAAGAAGATTTTGTTAAGTTATGGGAAGTGCTTAATATTGATTATTCTGAGTTTGTAAGAACTACAAGTGAAAAACACGAATTTACTGTAGGAGATATAATTAGAAAAGTATATGAAAATGGAGATATATATAGTGGAGAATATATAGGTAAATATTCTGTAAGTGAAGAAACTTTTGTTACTGAATCACAACTTGTAGATGGGCTATATATGGGGAAACCAGTAATAGACATGAAAGAAAAATCATTCTTCTTTAAATTATCTAAATATGAGGATAAATTATTGAAGTTTTATGAAGAACATCCAGATTTTATTAAACCTATAAATAGAAAAAATGAAGTAATTTCATTTATTAAACAAGGTTTACAAGATTTATCAATTTCAAGAACAACATTTAATTGGGGTATACCTTTAGAACTTGAAAAAGGTCATATAGTTTATGTATGGTTTGATGCATTAAATTCATATTTAACTGGTGCTGGGTATAACACTGAAAACTTTGATATTTATTGGAACAACTCAGAAGTAGTTCATATGGTTGGAAAAGATATATTAAGATTCCATGCAATAATTTGGCCAGCAATGTTAATGGCAGCAGGTATTAAATTACCAGATACACTAGCTGTACATGGTTGGTGGACTAAAGATGGTCAAAAGATGTCTAAATCTTTAGGCAATGTTGTTGATCCTATAGATGAGGTTAATAAATATGGTTTAGATCAATTTAGATACTTCTTATTAAGAGAAGCTACATTTGGGCAAGATGCAGATTATTCAAATAATGCAGTAATACAAAGAATAAATTCTGATTTAGCAAATGATTTAGGAAACCTTTTAAATAGAGTAATAGGAATGCAAAATAAATATTTTGATTCAGTAGTATATGGTAAAAATGAATTAAATGAATTAGATAATGAGATTATTTCATTATGGAATGAAACTTTAGGAAATGTTGATTTATATTACAATGAATATAACTTTTCTGAAATGTTAAAAACAATTTGGAAATTTATATCTAGATTAAATAAATATATAGATGAGTCTGAACCATGGACTTTATTTAAAAATAATGATTTAGATAGACTTAAAACAGTATTATATAATTTAGTAGATGGAATATATAAGATTTCAGTTTTAATTTCACCTATAATGCCTGATTCAGCTAGTAAAATTTTAAATCAATTAGCAATAGAAAATAAAAATATATTGTTAGATGAAATTAAAGTTTGGGGGACATATCCAGAAAACAATAAATTAAATAAAGCTGAAGTATTATTCCCAAGAATAGAATTACCTAAATCAGAATTTGAGGAAAATTTAGTAATTAATAATCCAATAAATATTGAACAATTTAATGCTGTTGACATTAGGGTTGTTGAAATTAAAAAAGTGGAAAGAGTTGAAGAAAATAATGCCCTACTTAGATTTATAGTTGATACTGGAACTGAACTTAGACAAATAGTTTCAGGAATAGCAAGACACTATAAAGATGAACAAATCTTAGTAGGTAAAAAAGTAATGGCAGTATTAAATCTTGAGCCAGTAGAAATTAAAGGAATACTTTCTCAAGGGATGTTATTAACAACTGCTGAGAAAAAGAAAGTTTCATTAGTAGAAATTGATAACTCAGTTAAAGTTTCGACAAGTATAAAATAGGAGTATAAATGAAAAAGAATAAAATAATAAAAGAGATTTCTATTATATTTCTTTTTGCTTTATTAATACTATTAATATTTCAATATAAAAGATTAAGTTTTGATAGTAAAACTTTTGATTATATTGAAGATGGGATAGTTAGTATATATAAAGAAGATAATGATACTACTTTGAAAAATTTTGAAAAAGCATATATAGGTAATGATGAAGATATCTATGAAGTAATTAACTATTTAGCAGATGAAGATGTATTAAATGCATTTTACGAAGGAAAAGAAGGAAAGTCAAATGGTTATGCTGAATATAGAGATGCTACATTATTAATTTTTTCAAATAAATTAGAACAAGCTATAGATAAACTGAAAGAAGCTTCAAATCAAGGTAATCTAGGAGCAACATCATTTCTTGCAACTTATCTATATTCACTAAAAAGATATAGTGAAGCTTATGAATATTATGAATTAGCATATAATAAAAATAATTATACTGTGTATCAAACATATATAGATATGAAAAACCATTTAAATGAGTTTAAACATATGGAAAAATTATATGCAAAATTTAATCAAAATAAGATTGAAGATTCTGAGAGATATGCTTTAGGAAAATTTTTATTAGATAGAGATGATATTGGAGAATCATATAAGATACTTAAGCCTTTCATCGAAAAACAAAATACAGATGCTTTATTTGCAAAAGCAAGATTTCTTGAAATGGAAGGTGAAATTGAAAATGCTATAAAAATTTATAGAGAGCTATACTTAAAGCATAAATATGCTAAAGCAGCTATAAAATTAGTAGAAAATTCAGATTTATCTTCTAAAAGTAGAAGAGAAAAAGCAATAGAAATTTTAGATGAAATTAAAGAGTATAACAAAGATATTCAATTTATGAAAGCCAACTTATTATATGATAATGATGAATGGGAAAAAGCTAAACATATTTATGATAGTTTAGAATTATTAGAATATTCACCGGTTTATGTTAAACTTGGAGAATATTATGAGAATTTAGATGAAGAAAATAAAGCTTTAAAAATGTATAAAAAAAGCTTTGAAAGTGGTAATTTAGATTCAATATTAAAATATCATTCACTGTTAAAGAATTTGGCAATAACAACAGGAACAGATGTTGATATTTCAAATTATGTTGATGAATTAAAGATAGCTTCAAAGTTAGGCTTAGGAGCTGCAAGTTATGAAATTGCATCTTTAAGCAATGATAAAGATACAAAGAAAAAATATGCAATAATTGCTTTATCACAAGATGAAGTAAAAGCACTAGAATTACTTGTAGATTTGGCTAATAGAGAAGGGTTAAAAGAAAAAATAATGGTTTATACAAATATATTAATAAACAATAAATAGGGAGTTAATTATGAAAAGAATTTTATTATTATTAATGATGATTTTTACTTTTTCTTGTTTTTCAGCAGGGAAAAATGAAGTAAAAGTTATCAATAACACAAATTATGAAACTATAGTTAAGAAGGAAAACAATATAATTGTTTATGCTGCAGCATGGTGTCCTCATTGTCAAGAAGAGTTAGAAAATTTAAGCAAAATACAAGATAAACTAAAAAATACTAAAATTACTGTAATAATGTATCCATTTATACGTTCTGATAAAGGTTATATAGATTATGAAAAAGAAACATTAGAATATATAAATGAAAAAAAATATAATTTTGAATTCTATTTAGATAAAGATAGAGAAATACTTGAAAAATTAAATCTTACCTCTGTTCCAGCGGTTGGTGTAGTTAAAAATGGTGAAATCATCAAAGATGTAAATGTTGATGAAATAACTATTGAGAAATTATTAGAGATATTCGGAGGTTAAATGGAGAAAAGAATACCATTAATTATTGATACAGATCCAGGTATAGATGATGCAGCAGCGATAATTTGCGCTATTAATAGTGAAGATAAATTAGATATTAAATTGATAACTACAGTATTTGGAAATGTAAGTTTAGAAAAAACTACAAATAATGTATTGAAAATTTTAGAATTTATGGAAAGAAGTATTCCAGTTGCAAAGGGAGCAGAAAAATCAATGCTTTTTGAAGGTATTGACGCTACTGATGTTCATGGTGATTCTGGAATGGATGGATACACTTTTGAAGAACCTTCATCTAAACCAATTGAAAAAAAAGCAATAGATGCAATGAGAGATGTAATTTTAAGTTCTAATGAACCAGTAACAATTGCTACTTTAGGATCTTTAACTAATGTTGCATTACTATTATTAGTTCATCCTGAAGTTAAAATTAACATTAAAGAAATTGTGATGATGGGTGGTAGCTTCACTGGAGGTAATACAACTTCAAGTGCTGAATTTAATGTATATAATGACCCTCATGCAACAAAAATTGTATTTGAATCTGGGGTTAAAATTACTGTACAAAGTTTAGATATAACAAGAAGATGCTTAGTATCACCAGAAGCTTTATTAAGCATGAAAAATGGTACTAAAATCTCAAGCATGTGTTACGCACTTTTTGAAAATTATAGAAGTGAAGGTGTAGCAAAAGGTTTAATGATGCATGATTCAACAGTTATTGCATATTTAATTAATCCAGAAATATTTAAATATGAAGAAAAATATGTAGATGTAATTATAGAAGGACCAGCTATTGGAACATTTGTTACAGATTATTACACAAATATAAATAAAGATAAAATGCCTAATGTGAAATATGTAGTAGATGTAAATGAGAAAGAATTTGAAAATTGGTTAATTAATAAGTTAAGATAAAGGGGTATAAATAAGAACATATACCGATAAACTAGACACAAAAATGTGAAAAGTTTGGAGGTACATTTTTTTATTATTTAGGAAATTAGAACTCTAATAAGATGTATATGATTTTATTGATTAATATAAAGCGCAACAACAGTTTATAAAAAATAAAATTAATAAGTAAATTTGAGTAATACAAAAATACCTATTTAAATAATAGGCCATTAGGGTTATAGAATTTATGAATAGGAGGTCCAATAGAATTATTTATAAAGAGTTCATAAGCTTCAAGATAAATATCACAATTAGGACAGATAAAAGGATCAAAGCCCCAAATAGCTTTAAAGTTCTTTCTAAAAAGAGAAGGAACTTTTTTAAGTTTAGACTTAAATAAAGTAAGAGCTAACTTTAACTTACTAGATTTTCTTCTAGCATAGAAGCCAAATCTATTAATCATCTTAAAATGTTTATATGGTAAATGAAAAAGTAATTTAGCAACAAAATCTTGAATAGTTAATTTATGGTAAGAGATTTTCTTATTATTGGCTAAATCATTAAACATAAAAGTGACAATATTCTTTTTAATATTAATATCAACAATTTTATACTCAGCAATAGGAACTCTAGCTAAATATCTACCAAGGTATTTAATAATACCTTTAGGGTTATTAACATCATTATCACCAACATTAAAGAAGAATCTAACATCTTCTTTAATCATTTTAGAAGTCATATTTAAAGCATTATTGATTAGCAATAGAATTAACATGAAAATAATTAAGTTTTTTAAAGATAAAATTTTTGTTTAATCCCCCAAGAGAAACGATATAAATGACATCAGAATCAGTAAAGAATTTATTATTAGATTTAGGTATATATATTTTTCTTTTCTTTTTATCATGAATATTATGGAATTGATATTTGAAAATATTATTAATATCAGCAGCTAATCTAGAAAGAATAGTTTTATCATAAGCAATAAATTTTCTAAATTGTTGAGGAATATTAATTAATTGATTAGTGATGGAGTTAGTCCATTTAATATAGTAATAATAACCACAAGAATTAC
Source organism: Streptobacillus canis (assembly GCF_009733925.1). Classification (NCBI taxonomy): domain Bacteria; kingdom Fusobacteriati; phylum Fusobacteriota; class Fusobacteriia; order Fusobacteriales; family Leptotrichiaceae; genus Streptobacillus; species Streptobacillus canis. The sequence goes on from NZ_WOEI01000005.1 coordinate 29,474, forward strand.
ATAATCTAGATTTACAAGTAAGTTTCATTTTATGTTGAAAGTTACAGATATGACATCTAGATGAATTTGATTTTAGATGTCATGTTTATCACTCCTTTCTGTTATTTTTGTTTGGTGATTAAATTATACAGAAAAGAAAGAGGTGATTCAAGGATTTTTTAAAATCCCGAATCACCTTTTTTTATAATTTAATTGTTTTAATAACATCTTTAAGTACGTTTTTAGTGTTTTCTAATTTTTCTTTTTCACTTTCTTCAAATTCTGGACATATTTTTAAATGTTGTCCATTTCTTCCAACTACATTTGGAACAGAGTAATATACATCCTCAAGTTGGTTATAAGTTGAAATAGTTAAAATACAATTTTCATCTCTTAATATAGCTTCAACTATTCTTCTAATAGCCATACCTATAGCATAGTTTGTATAACCTTTTCTAGAAATAATTTCATATGCGGCGTCTCTAACTTTATGATGGATTTTTTCTTTTAACTCTATTGCATTTTTTGCTTCTCGAGCACAGAAATCATCAAAACTTAATGGTCCTATATTTGCTGATGACCAAACAGGGAATTCAGAATCTCCATGTTCACCTATAATATATGCGTGAATATTTCTAGCATCTAAATCAAATTCTTCTGCAAGATAATATCTTAATCTTGAAGTATCTAGAACTGTTCCAGTTCCTATTACTTTGTGAGAAGGGAAACCAGATAACTTATATGCAACCCAAGTTAAAATGTCAACTGGATTTGATGCTATAAGTAATACAGCATTTGGAGAGTAACGAGTAACTTGAGGTATAATAGTCTTGAATATTTCAACGTTTTTGTTTACTAAATCAAGTCTTGTTTCTCCTGGTTTTTGATTAGCACCTGCTGTTACTATAACAATGTCAGAATCTTGTGTATCTTTATAGTCTCCTGAAATTATTTCACAAGTTTTAATAAAAGCTGCACCATGGGCAATGTCTAGAACTTCTCCCATTGCTTTTTCTTTGTTTACATCTACTAAAACTACATGTGAAGCTAGACCTGATAAAACAATAGATAATGTTGTAGCAGATCCAACAAATCCAGCACCTATTATAGATACTTTTGTATTTTTTTTCATATATATTCCTCCTAATTTAATTTCTCTAATATTTCGTTTGGTATATTAAAGTTTGAATAAATGTTTTGTACATCTTCGTTATCTTCTAAAGCATCATAAAGATCCATAATGCTTTTAGCAGTATCGATATCATTTATTAATATTTCACTTTGTGGATACATTCCTATTTCTGATTCAATTGGAATTAAATTGTTATCTTTTAATATGTTTAGGATATTTTCCATATCTTTATCTTCTGTTAAAACAATTATTTCATTTTCTTTTTCAATTACATCAAGAGCTCCAGCTGTAATTCCAATTTCAAGTAAATTTTCAAAGTCATTTTCTTTATTAAAAGTAATAATACCTCTTCTATCAAACATAAAAGAGACTGATCCATCAGACCCAAGATTTCCATCATTTCTTGAAAAATTCATTCTAACTGAAGATGCACTTCTATTTTTATTATCTGTAACTACATCTACTATGAATGCAACACCTGCAGCTCCATAACCTTCATAACGAATTTCAATGTATTCTACACCTTCTAATTCACCAGTTCCTTTTTTAATTGCTTTTTCTATTACATCTTTAGAAACATTTGCTGCTTTGGCTTTATCTATTGCAAGTCTAAGTCTTGGGTTAAAATCAGGATTTCCTCCTCCCACTCTTGAAGCGACAGTAATTTCCTTACCAAGTCTTGTAAATAGTTTTCCACGAATTTTATCTTGTCTACCTTTTCTATGTTGTATATTTGCCCATTTACTATGTCCAGCCATGTTAAAAAATTCCCTTCATTTTTGATTAAATTATAGCATATTTATAAATAGTTCTTCAAGTTGTATATGTATTAATAAATATGGTATAATCTTAAAAAGAAAAGAGGTGTGACATGAGAGTTATAGGAATAGATCCTGGAACAGCTATAATTGGGTATTCAATTATAGATTCAAAAAATGGTAAAACAGAATTAATTGATTATGGTTGTATTTATACAGATAAAGATTTACCTATGCCTGAAAGATTGGAACAAATTTATCTCAAATTAGAAATTTTATTTAATATGTATAAACCTGATCATATGGCAATAGAAGAATTATTTTTCTTTAAAAATCAAAAAACAATAATTACAGTTGCCCAAGCAAGAGGAGTAATTGTTACTAAAGCTCAAATGTCAGGTATAGAAATTTTTAATTATACACCATTACAAGTTAAAACTGGAATTACAGGGTATGGAAGAGCAGAAAAAAAACAAGTACAAGAGATGGTAAAAATTATACTTAAACTAGATGAAATTCCAAAACCAGATGATGCTGCCGACGCTATTGCTATAGCAATAAATCATTTAAATACTATAAGAGGTGTTGGAGCATTGTTAAATAATCAAAGAGATAGAGTTAATAAAGTTACTCAAATAATTGAGAAAAATAAAGGTAAAAATAAAAATGTCATTAGTATTGAAGATTATAAAAATATATTGAAAAAGAAGAAGTGAGGTAAGATGAAAGAATTATTTAAAATAAAAGAAGAGATAGATAAATATGATAACATAATTTTATCAGCGCACGTTAATCCAGATGGAGATGCATTTGGTGCTTTATTTGCATTTAAATTTATGATAGAAAAATACAATAGTAATAAAAAAGTAGATATAGTAGTTCAATATGAACTTCCAAGATTTATTCAAAAATTTGAAGAGAGTAAATACATAAAGGATACTATCGATGAAAATGTTGAATTAGTAATTATGCTTGATACTGCTAACATTGATAGAGCAGCAATAGATAAAAAAGTATTTGAAATTGCAAAACAAACTATAAATATAGATCATCATGTAAGTAATACAAGATATTTAAACATTAATTATGTTGAAGATATTTCTTCTACCAGTGAATTATTATATAAATTTATAGATGTTTTTAATATTGAACTTGATGAAAGAATTGCAAAGTTTATGTATCTTGGAATAATAAATGATACCGGAATTTTTAAACATTCAAATGTAACTGAAGATACATTTATGGTTTCATCAAAACTTATGAAAGTTGGAGTAGACAATAGAGAAATAACTAATATACTTTTTTCAAAAACAAGAGAAAAAGTAAAAGTTTTTGGTAAAGCATTAGTTGAATATAAATACTTTGAAGATGTAAGATTTGCATATTTCTACATTACCCAAGAGGAAATGAATAGAATGGAAATTGGTGAAGAAGATACAGATGGGATTTCTGAGTTATTATTAAGTATTGAGGATGTTGATGTAGCATTATTTGTTAGAGAAGATAAAGAAGGAAGATTAAAAGGAAGTTTTAGATCAAAAAATGTTAATGTAAATAAAATAGCTTCAAACTTTAATGGTGGTGGTCATATACTTGCAGCGGGATTTAAATTTGAAGGTGAAATAAAGTATGTAGTTGATAAAGTACTAAATGAATTAAGAGGTATAAAGTAATGAAAAAATTTTTTTTAATACCTATATTATTCTTAATTATATCTTGTTCTGGAATAACACCTATTTCAAAATATCATATTAAAGAAATTGCAAGTATTGCTAGTGAGAAAATTTTAAATGAAAATTTTGAAAATGTAAAATATAGGGATATGAGAATATATAAAAAAGGGTATGGAACATGGTATATTAGTGCATATGGAGATTTTGCAATATATTTTTTAGAAATAGATGAAGATGGAAATGTAACTAAATATGAAAAAATAAATTACACAGAATAAAGCTAGTATTTACTAGCTTTTTTAGTATCTAAAAAACTTGATTCTTCATAAAAAAGTGTTGACAATTATTTTTTTAATTTGGTATAATAATAAAAATTACGGTGAATTCTAAGTATGACTGTAATGATTAAGGAGGAAAAATTATGTCAATTAGAAAGATTATTCAAGTTGATGAAAAAGTGCCAGCTAAATTATTAGTGCCACTAAGTTTACAACACACATTTGCAATGTTCGGTGCCTCAGTGCTAGTACCTATTATTTTTGGAATTGATACAGGTATAGTACTATTAATGAATGGTATTGGTACATTGCTTTTTATTTTAATTACTAAAGGGAAAGCACCAGCTTATCTAGGTTCAAGTTTTGCTTTCTTAGCACCAGCAGGAATGGTTATAGCTAATATGGGATATGAATATGCTTTAGGAGGATTCGTATTCGTAGGATTAGTTGGATGTATAATTGCAGGAATAATATATAAATTTGGAACTGCATGGATTAATGTAATATTACCACCAGCTGCTATGGGTTCAGTAGTTGCTTTAATAGGTTTTGAATTAGCAAGAATTACTATAACAGGTGGAAAAATTGGAGCTAATATTATGACAGATTCTTCAACAATAAATGATAAGATAGTTTTTGGAGTAACTTTATCTGTAGCAATATTAGGTTCAGTATTATTTAGAAAATTCTTTGCAACTATACCGATTTTAATAGCAATTATTGTAGGGTATATTACATCAATATATTTAGGAATGGTTGATTTTTCAGTAGTAACTAGTACACCATTATTTACTATCCCTAAATTCCAAATGGCTAAATTTAATGTTACAGCTATATTAACAATGTTACCTGTAATATTTGTTATAGTATCTGAACATATTTCGCACCAAGTAGTTACAAGTAGAATTATAAATAGAGATTTAATTAAAGATCCAGGATTACATAAGAGTTTATTTGCTGATAACTTCTCTACTATGTTATCAGGGTTTGTAGGAGGAGTACCAACTACAACATATGGAGAAAATATAGGAGTTATGGCAATTACTGGAGTATATAGTGTACAAGTTATTAAAGGTGCAGCAATAATCTCAATTTGTATGGCATTTATTGGGCCATTCTCAGCATTAATTCAATCTATACCAGGAAATGTAATAGGAGGAGTTACTTTCTTACTATATGGTATGATAGGATCATCTGGGTTAAGATTACTAGTTGAAGAAAAAGTAAACTTCAATAAACCACAAAATCTAATATTAACATCAGTTACATTTATAGCTGGATTATCTGGATTACAAATCCAAATGTTTGATATAACATTCCAAGGTATGAATTTAGCAGCAATAATAGGTATTGTAATAAGTTTATTATTCTATGTATTTGATAAATTTAATATTATGAATGAAAAATGGAATGAAGAAGTAGATATATAATGTAGATATATAATTTTAAAAAGGAGGAAATATATTTCCTCCTTTCTTTTTTTATGATATAATAAATACATAATAAAAATATGGAGTTATGATATGAAAAAAATATTATGTATTGATGGTGGAGGAGCTAGAGGGATATATGCAGCCACAGTAATAATGAAAATAGAAGAGAAATACAATATAAAGTTTTCTGAATTTTTTGATGTTTTTTATGGTGTAAGTACTGGTTCATTAATTGCAAGTATGTTATATTTAGGGTATTCTGGAAAAGAAATTTGTGAGAATTATAAAAAATATAGTAATTTAATTTTTACAGATAGTGCAAGTTATGATGTATTTGATACTGGAGCATTAAAGATGATAGTTACTGATATTTTAAAAGGTAAAAAAATAGAAAGAAAAGATAAAGAAGTATATGTATTTACATATAATATTATTAAATCTAAAGCTGAAATTGTTAATTTATCTGAAGTAAATGAAACAGGAGAATATATACTTGCAAGTTGCGCAGCTCCAGGATTTTTTAATCCTGTAGAAATAAATAATGATAAATTTATAGATGGAAGTATTTTGGCTAGAAATCCTTCAATATATGCGTTCAATAATGAATTATCTAAGGGAGTTAAAGTAAAAGATATGTCATTTATGAGTATAGGTTGTATACAAGGAAATTTAGATAAAAGTATTGCTCAAGATTTTATATTAAATTTCAAAAAATTATTAGGTATAGGTAATGTACTTAAAAAATTTGATAAAAAATTAAATATGCTTTATATGTTAGAAAAAACTTTATATCATGCAATAGATTCATCAATAGATGTTAATGATGAATTATTAGAGAGAATTTTCGAAAAAGAAGGTAAATATTTAAAACAAGATTTTAAAACAAAAGAATATACTTCAATAAATAAGATGCCGCCAACTTTATTTGCTGCATCTATGAGAGACTTTAAAAATAAATTATATTCTGAAAAATATGATGAATTCTTTATAGAAAAAACAATGACAGATAAGTTTAAAGAATATATTTTTGGTAAAAAACAAGTAGAGCTATCAAATGAAATTTGGGAAGAAGAAAAAGTAAAAGTTGAAGAAAAAAATGAAATAGTAAATGAAAAACAAAATCATAAAATTATTGAAATTATAAAGAATTATAGAGAGAGATAAAGAAAGAGTTTATCTTTCTTTTTTATTTACAACAAAAAAAAATTATGTTATAATATTTTTGTAAGCAAATACTTTTGCTATCAAAATATTTGGAGGTCAAACTAAATGAAAAAACTAGTATTATTCATGACAATTTTAATCACAAATTTAATGTTTGCGAGTGGTGTTGTTAATGTCTACACATCAAGACATTATGATTCAGATAAATCAATTTATTTAGAATTTGAAAAACAAACTGGAATTAAAGTAAATATTGTACAAAATAATGATGTATCAGCTTTAATTAAAAGATTAGAACTTGAAGGTAAATCAACAGATGCAGATGTATTTATAACTGTTGGTGTAGGAGACTTATACACAGCGAAAATGAAAAATTTACTTCAACCTATTACTTCAAAAAAAGTATTAAAAAATGTTCCAGCTAATTTTAGAGATAAATCTAATAATTGGGTTGGATTAACATATAGAGCACGTATATTTGTATATAACCCTGAAAAAGTTAAACCGAGTGAATTATCTACTTATGAAGCTTTAGCAGATAAAAAATGGGATAATAGAGTACTTACAAGAAGTTCTTCTAGTTCATATAACAAGCACTTAATAGCATTTATGATAGCTAAAAATGGAGAAAAAGAAACTATGGATTGGGCTACAAAACTTGCTAATAACTTTGCAAGAGACCCAAAAGGAAATGATAGAGATCAAGCTAAAGCAGTGCTTGCAGGTGTTGGAGATGTAGCGATAATGAACAGTTATTACATGGGTAGAATGACTGACTCTAAAGATCCTTTAGAAAGAGAAGTTGCTTCAAAATTAAAAATATTCTTCCCTAATCAAAAAGATGGTGGAACACATATAAATCTTTCAGGAGCAGGGATTACAAAATATAGTAAAAATAAAGAGAATGCAGTTAAATTTATTGAATTTTTAACTGATCAATATGCACAAATGATATATTCACATGAAAATTATGAATATCCAGTTAACCCTAGAACACAAATGAGTCCAGTAGTTAAATCTTGGGGTAATTTTAAACCTTCTAAAATTGACTTTGATAAAATAGGTCAAAATTTAGAAAAAGCAAAATTTGTTGCGGATACGGCAAATTGGAAATAAGAAAAATTAATGTTTGGAAAATACTATCATATATATTTATAGGGCTAATAATTAGCCCTATAATATATATATTTACAAATAGTTTCAAACCTAATAGTGAATTAACTAATCACATATTTGAATTCTTATTAAAAGAGTATATGCTAAATACATTAATGATTTTAATTCCTACAATAATTTTAACATTGTTAATTGGAGTAGGATTAGCATATTTTGAAACTTTTTATGATTTTAAATTTAGAAAATTTTTTAGATATACCAATTTTTTATCTTTTGCAATACCTAGTTATTTATTTGCATATATTTATGTTGATTTTTTAACAGGATCTTTGCATATTTTTCTAAAAAAATATGATATGAATATATACCTAGATATTGCAAATATTAAAGGAGCAATATTTATATTATCTATATCATTTTATCCATATGTATATATTACTTCTAGAGCATATATGAAAAGAATATCAATGGATCTAATATATTCATCAAAACTACTGGGACAAAGTACTTTTCAAACTTTTTATAAAGTGATTTTACCTGTATCTAGACCAGCTATAATCACAGGATTGATGTTAGTAATTATGGAAACATTAAATGCATTTGGGGTACCTTTTTTCTTTGGAATTAGAGTATTTAGTACAGGTATATATGATAGTTGGATTAACTATTATGATTTAGATGGTGCAAATAAATTATCTATTATTTTAATAGGAATAGTAATACTATTCTTATTTTTAGAACAATATAGTAGAAGGAAAATAAAGTATTCATTAAGTAGAAATAGTAAAGTTAAAAGAGAAGAGTTAAAAGGAGTTAAGCATATCTTAGTATTAATATTCTTTTTCTCAGTATTTTTTATAACATTATTATTTCCAATAATATACATCCTGAGATGGCTATATTTATCAATTGATTATTTAAGTATTTCAGATGTATTAATAAATACAAAAAATTCATTATATATACTATTTACATCAATTTTATTTATTATAATCATTGCTTTATTTTTAACTAATATAAATAGGTTGGATAAAAATAAATGGTTAATGAATAAATTAAGTTCAATAGGATATTCGATGCCAGGATCAGTAATTGCAATTGGATTTTTATCAATATTTATTTCAATAGATTTATTTATGATTGAAAAAGGGATTACAGATAGTATGATACTAATTAAAAGTCCATTGATAATAATCTTTGCATATACAACAAGGTTTTTATCTTTAGCATATACACCTATTGAATCTAGTATAGAAAAAACTGGAAATAGTTTACATGAGAGTGCAAGATTACTAGGTATGAGTAAGTTGAAAATATTCTTTAAAGTTGATATTTTTATGCAAAAAACAGCAATACTTTCAGCGATATTATTAATGTCAATAGAGATAATAAAAGAGATGCCACTTGCGGCAATGCTTTTAAGTAATAGCACTTTATCAATACAGATGAAGAATTATGCAAGTGATGAAGAATTAGTACTTGTTGGTCTACCTGCTTTAATTTTAATTAGTATAACATTAGTATTGATTAGTATATATAATTATTTAGATACGAAAGGAGAGGAATAATTTGAAATTTTTAGAATTTAATAATGTTAGTTTTTCGTATGATAAAAATATAGTATTAGATAATTATTCATTCTCTATAGATAAAGGTGAAATATTAATAATCAAGGGAAAATCAGGTATAGGTAAATCTACTCTTTTAAGATTGATTTCTGGTCTAGAAACATTAAGAAAAGGTAATATATTTTTAGATGGTAAAGAAATTACATTTGAAAAAATAGAAAAAAGAAATGTTGGATATTTATTTCAGGAGTTTGCACTTTTCCCACATTTAAATGTATTTGATAATATAGCTTTTGGAATATCAAATTTAAAATATGATGAAAAAAAAGAAAAAGTACGTAGTCTTCTTGAATTGATAGAACTTAATGGGTATGAAAAAAGATATCCACATGAATTATCTGGTGGAGAAAAACAGAGAATAGCACTTGCAAGATCTCTTGCTGTAATGCCTAAACTTTTACTTTTAGATGAACCTTTTTCATCATTAAATATTGAGTTAAGAGAAAAATTAAGATTAGAATTAAGAGAAATTTTGAAAAAAGTAGGAATAACAACTATAATAGTTAGTCATGATTTAAATGATAGTATTATAGCGGATAGAGTAATAGAAATGAAGTAGGAAATATATTTTTCCTACTTCATTTTTTTCAAACTTTGAAAATTATTTTCAATAAAAATTGATTTTTATAAAAATTGGGGTATACTATATTATAAATTAATAGGTAAAGGTGGTGAGTATGGTGGTAGACTTATCGAAATTATCAACAGAAAAAAATAATGAAAATAGTAAAAATATTGAATTACAAGATAGTCTAGAAATAGTAAGAAGGATAAATGAAGAAGATAAAAAAGTTGCATATTGTGTTGAAAAAGCACTTCCTTCTATAGCTAAGTTAGTTGATGCAATAGTTGAAAGGACGGTTCCAAGTACAAGAATAATTTATGTTGGAGCAGGAACTTCAGGAAGATTAGGGGTATTAGATGCTTCTGAGTGTCCTCCAACTTATGGTGTTGACTTTGAAGTAGTTCAAGGATTAATAGCAGGTGGAAAAGATGCTATGTTTAAAGCAAAAGAAAATGTTGAGGATAGTCCAGAACAAGGAAGAATAGATCTTGAAGAGTTAAAATTAACTAAAGATGATGTTGTAATTGGATTAACAGCTTCAGGAAGAACACCATATGTATTAGGAGCAGTAAAATATGCAAGGAAAATTGGAGCACTTACAGGAAGTGTTACTTGTTCAGAAAATTCTGAACTTTCTCAAAGTGTAGATATACCAATAGAAGTAGTTGTAGGTGCAGAAATAGTTACAGGATCTACAAGAATGAAATCAGGAACAGCACAAAAAATGGTATTAAATATGATTTCTACTAGTGTAATGATTAAACGTGGAAAAGTTTTCTCAGGATATATGGTAGATGTAAAAACATCTAATTTAAAATTAATAGAAAGAGCTAAAAGAATTTTAATGAATACAACTAATGTAAGTTATGAAGATGCAGGTATGTATTTAGAAAAAGCAGATATGAGTGTTAAAGTTGCAATAGCTATGATTTTATTAAAAATTGAGAAAGAGGAAGCTAAAGAAAAACTTGAATTCTACAAGTTTGATGTAGCAAGATTAATACATGAGTTTATTAATAAAGCTTAGAGAAAATAAAGATTTTACATCAAGTGAACAAGATATTGCAAAGTACTTGATGAAAAATTATAAAAATATAAAAAATATAGATGCTGTAAAAATTGCTACAGAAACATTTACGAGTATTTCAGCAGTTACTAGAACTTGTAAGAAAATTGGATTACATGGTTTTCAAGAATTTAAAATAGGTTTAATTGAAGAACTTGCAAATGTTGAAAATCAAAAAATGGAATTTGAGCATGTTGATATTGAGAGAAATAATGATACTAAGATGATAATTGAAAAATTAAATAGACTTAGTATTAGTTCATTAAAAGAAACAAAACTATTACAAGATCCAGAAGTTATTGATAAAGTAGTTGGATTAATAAAGAAGAAAAAAGTAATAGATTTTTATGGAGTAGGTGCCTCTCATATTGTATGTTTAGATGCACAATACAAGTTTATGAGAATTGGTAAAGTGTGTAATGCTTTTGGACAATTTGATTTACAATATATTCAAGCAATAAATAGCACTAGTGATAATTTAGCGATTGTAATTTCTTATTCTGGGATGACAGAAGATATTGTCAAGATTAGTGAAGTACTTAGAAATAGAGGGATAGAAACAGTTTCAATTACTATGTATGGTAGTAATGAAGTTGCATCAAGAGCAAATCATAATCTATATGTTACATCTAGGGAATCACTTAAAAGAAGTGCAGCTATTTATTCAAGAATTTCTATGTTAAATTTAATAGATGTTATATATTTAAAATATTCAAATATGAACTTTGATGAAGTTAGTAAAAAAATTAATGAGACAAAAATAAAAAAAATAAAAGAAAAATAAGATTGGAGTGAAGTTTATGGATGCTAAAAAAGTTTCAAGAGAAATCTTTGAAGCCTTAGGTGGAAAAGAAAACATTCTAAGCAATGCGGTTTGCATGACAAGACTAAGAGTAGGAGTTAAAGAAGCAGTTGATGTTAATGCTATCAAAAAAATTGATGGTGTTTTAAGTGTTATAGAAGCCGATACTGTTCAAGTAGTTTTAGGACCAGGTGTTGTTAATACAGTTGGTGAAGAATTTATAAAATTAACTGGTATACCTTTAGGATTTGCTGATGTTAAAGAAGTTGCAAATGAAAACAAAAAAGTAAACAAAGCTAAACACAATGGACCAGTACAACAATTTTTACAAAAAATTGCTAACATTTTCGTTCCATTATTACCAGGAATTATCGCTGCAGGGTTAATTTTAGGATTAACTAACGTTATTAACGTTACAACTAAAGGAGCATTTGCTGGACAATGGTGGTTCGCTGCTATTAAAACAATAGGATTTGGAATGTTCAGTTACTTAGCAATTTATGTTGGTATGAATTCTGCTAAAGAATTTGGAGGAACAGCTATTTTAGGTGGAATTATTGGTGCTTTATTCGTAGGAAATGCAGCTCATCCATTACTTGCAAAAGTTAATGATGTGCCATTAAACTTACCAATAGTTGACAAACCATTCTCACCAGGTATAGGTGGATTACTTGCTTCATTATTTATGGGTATTATAGTTGCTAAATTAGAAAGAAGTATTAGAAAAGTTATGCCTACAATGCTTGATACATTCTTTACACCACTATTTACTTTATTAATAAGCGTTTTCGTAGCTATATTAGTAATTCAACCAGTAGGAACTTTCGTTACTAAAGCGATCTTCACAGTACTTGACGTAGTTTATAATAAATTTGGTATTGCAGGTGGATATATCTTATCAGCTGGATTCTTACCATTAGTTTCAGTAGGATTACACCAAGCATTAACACCTATTCACGTATTATTAAACAGCCCTGATGGACCAACTCAAGGTATCAACTACTTATTGCCTATCTTAATGATGGCAGGTGGAGGACAAGTTGGAGCAGGACTTGCAATTTACTTCAAAACTAAAAACAAAAAACTTAAAACTCTTACAAGAGACGCTTTACCAGTTGGAGTATTAGGAATTGGAGAACCATTAATGTATGCAGTTACATTACCTTTAGGAAGACCATTCATTACAGCTTGTTTAGGTGCTGGATTTGGAGGATTATTAGCTTCATTATTCAAAGTTGGTACAATAACTCAAGGTGTTTCTGGATTATTCGGATTATTAATAGTTAAACCAGGTACATGGCATTTATACTTAATCGCAATGATAGGAGCTTACATAGGAGGATTCGTTTTAACTTACTTCTTTGGAGTTGACGAAGAAAGAATAGAAGAAATTTACGGAGAATAATAAAATCAGTTACATACTTTTAAATTAGGAGTGATATTATGAAAAAATATCTTTTATTATTATTAGTATTCATTTCTACATTAGGATTCTCTTTTAAAAGAGAAGATATAAAAATATTTTCAAAAGAAATGAATAAAGAAGTACCAGTAACAGTAGTATTACCAGATTCATACAATAAAGATAAAAAATATTCAGTTATTTACACTTTACATGGATGGTCTGGATCAAATAAAAACTTTGTAGAAAAAACACCTATTGGTGAATTAGCAGATAAATATAGTGTTATATTTGTTTCACCAGATGGAAATTATGATAGTTGGTATGTTGATTCTGAAGTAGTTAAAGAATCGAAATATGCTTCATTTATAGCTAAAGATTTAGTTGAAGGTATAGATAGTATGTACTCAACAATTCCAGAATCAAAACATAGAGCAATTACAGGATTAAGTATGGGTGGATACGGAGCATTTTATATAGGATTAAATAACCAAAAAGTATTTGGAAATATAGGAAGTATGAGTGGAGGATTAATTCCTGAAGCTTACAAAGGTAACTGGGGAATTAGTAAATACATTAATGCTAATTGGGAAAACTATAATATAGATTCATTAGTACATAAATTATTATTCACTAAAACAAATATAATCTTTGATTGTGGAGTAGATGACTTCTTTATTGAAGTAAATAGAGCAGTACATAACAAATTATTAGCATTAAACATTAATCATGATTATGCTGAAAGACCAGGAATGCATAACTGGACATATTGGGGTAACTCAATTAAATATCAAACTATGTTCTTTGTTGAAAACTTTAATAAATAATAGGAAGTGAAAATATGAAAAAGATATTATTAGTTTTATTAGCATTAATATCAACAATTTTTTCTTATAGTTTTCAGTTAGTTAAAGAGTTTCCTACAACTAAAGGGTTTGATGATTCTATACTTACTAATCAAATGTTTGAATTTAAAGGATTCAAAAATCAAGGTTATTTAGTATTAGAATATAAAAATTTTAAAAATGCTGATATTTTTATTAACGGTAAAAAATTAGATTTAAAAAATATAAAAGGTGAAGGAACTGAAAAAGTTGATATATCTAAATATACTAGAAATGATAGCAACGTATTTCAAATTACTTCATTAGATGGAGAGGTTACAGTTAAAATACCTTATCCAGAAATAAAGATGAATATACAAAAAAATGAAAGAACAAAATTCTTAGATGAATTTTTAAATTCACAAATTAAAGCTGGTTTTCCTTCAGCGCAATTAACAGTAATTAAAGATGGTAATCTAGTTTATCAAAATAGTTTTGGATATGTTAATAATTTTAATCCTGATGGAACTGTTTTAGAAAATAAAGTTAAAGTAACTAATGATACTTTATATGACTTAGCTAGTAATACTAAGATGTATGCAACTAACTATGCAATTATGAAACTAGTTTCAGAAGGTAAAATGAAAGTAGAAGATTACGTAAGTAAATACTATACAGAATTTACAGGTGGAGGAAAAGAAGATGTGCAAGTAAGTGACTTACTTAAACATCAAGCAGGGTTCCCAGCTGATCCACAATATTTTAATGATGTATATGATAAAGATGATGGTATAGTTAATGGTAAAAATGATTTATTTGCAATAGGTAAAGATAATGTTGAAAAAGCAATTATGAAAACCCCTTTAATCTATAAACCAAAAACTAGTACTAAATATTCTGATGTAGATTATATGTTATTAGGATTATTAGTTGAAAAAGTTTCAGGTAAAGATTTAGATAAATATTTAGATGAAGAAATATATTCAAAATTAGATTTAACACATACATATTTTAATCCTTTAAAACATGGATTTAATAAAGATAATGTAGCAGCTACAGAATTAAATGGTAATACTAGAGATCTTTCTGTGACATTTAAAAATGCAAGAACTTATACTATACAGGGAGAAGTTCATGATGAAAAAGCATTCTATTCTATGGATGGGGTATCAGGACATGCTGGTTTATTCTCAAATTCGTATGAAATTGCTAAATTAGCTCAAATAATGATTAATCAAGGTGGATATGGAGAACATAAATTCTTTAATAGAACTACTTTAGATCATTTTGCTAAACCTAAAGATATTAATTCAAGTTATGGATTAGGATGGAGAAGACAAGGAGATTATATTTATAGATGGGCATTTTCTGGAGTTGCTTCTAAAGATACTATAGGTCATACTGGATGGACAGGAACACTAACAGTTATAGATCCTGTACAAAATTTAGTAATTGTATTATTAACAAATGCTAAAAATTCAGGAGTTATTGATCCAGCAGTAAATCCTAATAAGTTTTATGGAGATAGATATTATACTAAAAATTATGGTGTAATACCTGCGATAGTATATGATATGGTAACATCTAAAACAAATGCATCTGAAGATAAGATAAGACTTAATTCAATGTTAAAAGATTTAATTATGGGAAGATATGATTTAATGCAAAAAGATGTTAATTATGCAACTGATGCAGATTTCATGGAAGTAGCAGAATTAATTAAATTACTTGAAAAAAGAGAAGGTAAACTTAATAATCAATATAAAGAAATAAAGAGAGAAATGGAAATAAATAGATGAAATTAGGATTTTCAATTTACCTTAGTACAGATATAGAAAAAAATAAATCTGTTATTCTAAAAGCTAAAAAATATGGAGCAGAATTTGTATTTACCTCTTTAAACGTACAAGAAGAAGACGTGGACAAAGGAAAACAAATTCAAGAAATTATTAAATTATGTATAGAAAATGATGTTAAACTAATAGTTGATATCAATGAAAATAGCAAAAATATTTTAGAAACACATTCTAGTGTTTACTATAGAATAGATGATGGTTACTCACTTGATGAAATTATAGAGTTTAGCCAAAAAAATAAAGTAGTTCTAAATTCTAGTGTTCTAAAAGAAAAAGACTTAGAATATATGAAATCAAAAAATGTAGATTTTAGTAATATTTTAAGCTTACATAACTTTTATCCAAAAAGATTTACAGGGATTTCAATTGAATTTTTAAAAGAACAAAATATGAAATATTCTAAATATGGAATATTAAATATGGCTTTTATTCCAGGTGATGAAAAAAGAGGTCCTGTATTTGAGGGTCTACCAACAGTTGAAGATCATAGAGATAACAGAAAATTAATTTCTACACTAGAGCTATTAGATAATTATACAGATGTAGTTTTAGTAGGTGACATAGATTTAGATGAAGATAACTGGAAAGAATTAGAATATTTAACTAGAGGTATAATACCATTAAGAGTAGAAGATAAAGTATTAACTAATAGAATTTTTGAAGATAGAAGAGATTCTTCATGTTATGTAGTAAGAAATATGGTATATAACAGGGCAGAATTTGAAAAATATATTTTTGAAAATATTAATACAGAAGATTTAATTAATGGAGAAGAAATAAAAATTGGAGATGTATTAGTTAGTAATAAACTATATAAGAGATATTCTGGTGAATTAGAAATTGCACTTAAAGATTTAGGTGTGGATGAGAAAAGAGATAGATTAACTAGAATTGTTAAAGAAGATAGAGAGTTACTAAAATATATTGAAAAGTATAAAAAGTTTGTATTTATATAGATACAGGGAAATATGCCCACATTTGTGGGCATATTTACTTGTATTTTTTTTTTCTCTGTGATATAATTAACGATATAAAAAACAAAAAAACGGAGGTTTTAAAATGACAATAATTGAAAATGTTTATGCAAGAGAAATCCTTGATTCAAGAGGGAATCCTACAGTTGAAGTAGAAGTTTACTTAGAAGGTGGAGCAATGGGAAGAGCTTCTGTTCCTTCAGGAGCATCTACAGGAATTCACGAAGCTGTAGAATTAAGAGATGAGGATAAATCAAGATACTTAGGAAAAGGTGTTTTAAAAGCAGTAGAAAACGTAAACGATATAATAGCTGAAGCTATAATTGGTATGGATGCTTTAGACCAAGTTGCTATCGATAAATTAATGATAGATTTAGATGGAACACCAAATAAAGGTAAATTAGGAGCTAACGCTATATTAGGAGTTTCATTAGCAGTAGCTAAAGCAGCAGCAAATCAATTAGGGTTACCTTTATATAGATACTTAGGAGGAGTTAATGCTAAAGAATTACCTGTTCCTATGATGAACATCTTAAACGGTGGATCACACGCTGACTCAGCTGTTGACGTTCAAGAATTCATGGTACAACCAGTTGGAGCTAAAACTTACAAAGAAGCATTAAGAATGGGTGCTGAAATTTTCCACCACTTAGGAAAATTATTAAAAGCTAACGGAGATTCTACTAACGTAGGAAACGAAGGAGGATATGCACCATCTAAAATTAATGGAACTGAAGGAGCTTTAGATATCATTTCAGAAGCTGTTAAAGCTGCAGGATATGAATTAGGTAAAGATATTACTTTCGCTTTAGATGCTGCTTCATCAGAATTCTACAATGCTGAAACTGGAAAATATGTATTTAAAAGAGAAGGTGGAGTTGAAAGAACTTCAGAAGAAATGGTTGCTTGGTACGAAATGTTATGTGCTAAATATCCAATAGTTTCAATTGAAGATGGATTAGCTGAAGATGATTGGGATGGATTCAAATTAATGACTGAAAAATTAGGAAGCAAAATCCAAATAGTTGGAGACGATTTATTCGTTACTAACACTAAGAGATTAGAAGAAGGAATCAAAAAAGGAATTGCTAACTCAATCTTAATTAAATTAAACCAAATCGGTACATTAACTGAAACTTTAGATGCAATTGAAATGGCTAAAAAAGCAGGATATACTGCAGTAGTTTCACACAGATCAGGAGAAACTGAAGATGATACAATAGCAGACGTTGCAGTAGCAACTAACGCTGGACAAATCAAAACTGGATCAGCTTCAAGAACTGATAGAATTGCTAAATATAATCAATTATTAAGAATTGAAGATGATTTAGCTGGAGAAGCTTTATATAAAGGATTAGATTCATTATATACAATAAAAAGATAAGAATTTTACATAAAAAGAAGAAGAAATTTATTTTCCTTCTTCTTTTTCTTTTAATTTATACGTTTCAAGTAAATTATTATTTTCAAGTATTAATGGACTTGCTGTAGGTTGATTATATGATATATCATATTTATTCATTAAATAATCATTTAATTCAACTTTATTATTAAAAATAATTGCTTGATATGGTTCTTGAGGTGATAATTTTTCTATAAACATGTATTTATTATAATAATTTGCTAAAATACCAATATGACCTATAAATAAAGTATTTGGTTCATCTAATTCATTATGAAAGAAAATAGAAATTATTGATACATTCTTATTTTTAAATTTGATTTCTCTATTTTCCCATTCTCTTAAAATTTTGTTTAGATGTATACTATAATCTTTAGTAAGTACAGTCTCAATATCAGAATAAAAACTTTTAAAATTTTCAATATCAAATTCTAATTTTAAAGGTAAATTTTCTATAGTTTCAAAATCTGCAAATAGGTAATCTGATTTACCTTTAATGTTATCTCTATTTATTTCTATAATATCATTCATTAGAGTATATGTAGTTATTCTACAATTACATCCTGCAAAATTTGGATATTTTTCATCAAGCTTATTAATCATATACACTAAATCGTATTCTATTTTATTTAAATTATCTATACTTTTGAATTCATCAATAAGTCCTTTGTTATCAACGGCTTCATTAAATAATTTTACTTGCTCTAGAAAAGAATTAACATTTTCTGGTTTTATTCCATTTTTAATAAGAGTATCTTTAACAATTTTTTGAGATTTTTCTCCTGCTAAATTTGAGTACATTATCTTATTTGTTTCTTTTATTTCATTTTCATTAGTTTTATCACAAGAAAAAAAACTAATAAAGAATGAAAAAATAATTAATATTTTTTTCATATCTCTTCTCCTAAGTATATATTTACTAAATTATCACTTTGAAAGAAATCATATGGAAGTATAGGAAATTTATTTTTAACTAATTCAATTTTTTCTAAACCTATATTTTTACTTGCTTCAGCAAATATATTGTATGCAAAATTTGAGCAATAAGTATATAAATTATCTGGATCATTACCCACAATAACTGAATATTTTTTATTGTAATATTTTGGTAGTAATTTATCTAATTCATCTATTAATTCTTTTGTCATTTTAGTGTACCTAAGTACTGAAACTTTTCTATTAGTAATATGTGCAAATGAATATATAGGATTATCAGAATAAAAATCTTCAAAACCTTTTATTTCAATTAATTTTTTTTCTTTATTAACCATAAATAAATGTCCAAATTGTTGTACGAATTTTTTTCCTTTACTTAATATAACTATGTCAAATGGTTCAAGATTTTCTATATTTTTATTTAAATGTTTAAAACTATACCAATAATGGGTTTTTGTTTGATTTGAGAATAAATTTAATGAAATAAAGAGAAATAATATAAGTAATATTTTTTTCATTAATAATCAATCCTTTCTAAAAATTTTTCTGCAAATTTAATTGCTATTTTTTTTACACCTACTGAGAATTCAACAGATATTGATTTTGAAGTTATTTCTTTAATGACTCCTTTACCATATTCACTGTGTTTAACGATGTCTTTAAGTTTAAATATTGTATCAATTTTAGTAGGTATATTTATTTTTGGATTATTGATAAACTTAAATGGATTAAAGTTTTCAATACTTTTTTTATTTGGATTTACAATTTTGATAACTTCATCATTATTTATTTTTGGCTGTCTATTGTTTGGGTTAAATATTTCAGTTTTTAAATCTTTATCTATTTCTTCAATGAATCTAGAAGGTTTAACAAAGTAATTTGTCATAGCGCCCCAAGTTTTTCTTTCTAATGAATGAGAGATAAATAAGTCATGTTCTGCACGTGTTACGGCAACATAAAATATTCTTCTTTCTTCTTCAAGTTCTGTATCATTATATGTATTGTCTTCAGAAGGAAACAGGCCTTCTTCAACTCCTACTAAGAAAACAGTGTCGAATTCTAAACCTTTAGAAGCATGTATAGTCATTAATTTAACAAAATTTTCTTCTTCGATTAAATTATCAGATGGAGAATTTAAAGCAACATTCTCTAAATATTCTGGAAGAGATAAAAATCCTGTTTCTTCTTCTAAAGATATAATAGAGTTAATCAATTCTTGTATATTTTCAGACCTATCTTCTTTATTTTCATATGTTTCTAAAGCATTGTTATAGTCGATATCATCCATTATATTTCTTAAAATTTCTGAAGTTGTTAATTCTTCTTTTTCAATTATATATTTATCGATTAATTCTTTGAAAGATAAAAGTTTTTTCTTGGCATTGTTAGATATTTCGTTTTCAATTTGTAAAATTGAGTCAAAAAGTGAAATCTGATTTTTGTTTGCAATATGTGCTAAAACTTCTAATGTTTTAGGACCTATAGATCTTTTTGGAAAATTAATTATTCTTTCAAAACTTAAATCATCTTTTGTGTTATTGATTAATAGTAAATATGAAATTAAATCTTTGATTTCTTTTCTATCAAAGAATCTTAAACCACCAAATATTTTATATGGTATTTTATTTTGCATTAAACTTTCTTCAAGTGCTCTTGATTGAGCATTTGTTCTATAAAGTATAGTAAAGTCTCTAAAATTCTTTTCTTTTTTTATTTTTAGTTCTGTTATCTTATTTGTTACAAAGTTTGCTTCATCTGCTACATTTATTGCTGTAAATATTCCAACTTTTTCTCCTTTATCTTTATCTGACCATAGTCTTTTACCTTTAGAAGATTTATTGTTTTTTATTACAGAATTTGCTGCATTAAGTATTGTTTGTGTAGATCTGTAGTTTTGTTCAAGTTTTATTGTTGTAGCATTAGGATAGTCTTTTTCAAAATTTAAGATATTTTGTATATTAGCTCCTCTAAATGCATAAATACTTTGATCTTCATCACCAACTACACATATATTCTTATATTTTTTTGCAATTTTTTTAACAATTTGATACTGAATTTCATTAGTATCTTGATATTCATCTATAAGAATATAAATGTATCTATTTTGTATTTTATCTAATACATAGTCATCATCAAGTAATGCTTTTGCATTAACTAATAAATCTGAAAAGTCCATTGCATTACTTCTTTCAAGTTTTTCTTGGTATTCTTTGAATATTTCTTTAAATTCTCTGTTGAATGGTAAATTCATATCTAGTTCTTGTCCAAGATTAGTATAATTTAGGCCTAATTCTTTTAATCTACTAATTTTTGAAATAATTTGTGAATCCTTGTATTTCTTTTCATATCCTTGGCTTTTTAATATTTTTTTTATTATTGACTTCTGGTCATTACTATCATAAATATTAAAATTAGTTGTATATCCGATTCTTTCAGAATATGTTCTAAGTAGTCTAACTGCAAAAGAGTGGAATGTAGATATTAGTACTTCGTTGTGTGAATTGACTAAAGTTTCTACTCTTTCTTTCATTTCTTTTGCAGCTTTATTTGTGAATGTTAAAGCTAATATATTTTTTGGATTTATATTTTTTTCCTTTATCATGTGTGCTATTTTAAATGTTAATGTTCTTGTTTTACCGCTTCCAGCTCCTGCTAATATTAAAGTTTGTCCTTCAATTAACTCTGCTGCTTGTTTTTGCTGTGGATTTAAATTATCTAAAATGCTCAATTTATTCAACTCCCTTTAAAAATTATACGTAAATTATATCATATAAATTAAAATACTGTAACTATAAAGTTACAGTATTTTTAGAATTCAAGTGGTAATACATCAGAATAGTACATTGCTTTACCTTCTTGATTGATTATAAATTTAATTTTTTCTTCTAATTCATCTAGTAAGATAACTTTTTTATTTTTTAATTTAAATCTTATTAATAGGTTATTAAACGTTGAGAACATATCTTCATAATTTTTTTCAGAGTAGATGTTAATAACATTGTAATTTTCATTAAGTTTTAAATCTTTTTGTAATGCATTAATTGTATCATTTAAACTACCAAATTCATCAACAAGTTTTAAATCAATTGCTTCAGTTCCTAACCAAACTTTACCTTGAGCAATTTCTTCTAAACTTACAGGAGTTAGTTTTTTGTTGTTGCTTAATATATCTCCTTTGAATTCATTATATACATCTTCAAGTTTGTTTTGATAAACTTGTCTTTCTTCTTCCGTTAGATTTTTTTCTGGATTTAGTAATCCTACATATTTTCCTTTACTTACACCATCTATGTTTATCCCAAATTTATTAAGCACTTGGCCATATTTAGGGAACATTGAAACAACTCCAATTGATCCAGTTAATGAAGAAGGATTAATATATCTTTTATCTCCAGCACTAGCTATATAATATCCACCACTTGCTGCGATATCTCCTATAGAAATATATACAGGAACTTCTGATTCTCTTATTCTATTATATATTTGTTTTGCCTCAATTGCAGATCCTCCAGGAGAATTAACTCTTATTACTATACCTTTTAATCCTTTAATTTCTTCAGCTTTATCCATTTTTTGACTGAAATTATCATAAGAAATAAATGGCAAAGAAGGATTTGAATTAAATTCTGAGATCTCACCATCTAAGTATATTACTGCAATTTTATTATCGCTAGTGTCTATTTCTTTAATTTTTTTAATTGCATAATCTTGAATTGCAATAGTATTATCATCATTTAACTGAATTTTATCAGCTAGATTATCATAAAACATCATATGGTCAATTAATGATAAATCTCTAGCTTTTTCAGGACTTATATACACATATTCTCCGTTTAAAAGCTTTTCTTTAAATATTTCTGGTTTAATCTTTCTAGCATTAGCATTTTTTTCAATAAACATATCTAATCTTTTATCAAGTATTCTTGTTAAAGTATCTTTTTCTTCTTGACTAATACTGTTTCTAGTATAGTTTTGTCCAAAACTTTTGTGTGTACCAACATGAATAACTTCTATTTTAAATCCGTATTTATCAAAAATATCTTTATAATACATATCAGTATTGTAATATCCTGTTAAAAGAATATCAGCATTTTGTGTATCTGGTACAATTATTTCATTTGCAAATGTAGCAATTCCATAGTTTCTATTATTAATTTCTGTACCATATGCATATATTTTTTTATTTGCTTCTTTTATTTTATTTAGTACAGGCTCTAATTCTTCAAGTTGAGAAGGTGAGAAAGCAGTAGTATCTAAATTAATGAAAACATTTTGAACATCATCATCACTTGAAATGATGTTTAATGAAGTATATATATCAGAGAAAGAAATACCTTTACCATCAATATATTCGATGCTGTTTGTAAATTTATCATCACCTGGTAAGAATACATCTGAAATTAAAACATTTGTATGATCTCTTGTAATTTCCTCCTTAGCTAGTAGTGCACCAATTATTCCTGTAATTAATATAAAGAATAAGAAAAGATACACAAAAAATGAATAAATCTTTTTAATAGTATATATAAAAAGATTTTTTATAAATCTAAATATAAACATAATTCCTCCTTTTTCTTTTGTTTATCATATCATATATATAAGTTAAAAGCAATTTAAAGTTGTTAAAATACATTGTTTTATGATATAATTAAGACAAAAATATATTTAAGGGAGAATGAGAGATGGAAAATAACAGATATGAATTAAATAAGAATTTAGCACAAATGCTTAAAGGTGGAGTAATTATGGATGTTTCTACACCAGAACAAGCAATAATAGCAGAAAGAGCTGGAGCATGTGCTGTAATGGCTCTTGAGAGAATACCAGCAGATATCAGAGCAGTTGGTGGAGTAGCAAGAATGAGTGATCCAGCTATGATAAAAAGTATTCAAGAAGTGGTAAGTATACCAGTAATGGCAAAAGCAAGAATAGGACATTTTGTAGAAGCACAAATTTTAGAGGCTATAGAAATTGATTATATAGATGAATCAGAAGTATTAACACCAGCTGATGATGTATTACATATTAATAAAAGAGACTTTAATGTTCCATTTGTTTGTGGGGCAAAAGATTTAGGAGAAGCTTTAAGAAGAATAAATGAAGGAGCTTCTATGATAAGAACAAAAGGAGAACCAGGTACTGGAGATATAGTTCAAGCTGTTAGACATATGAGATCTATGCAAAATGAAATAAAAAGAATTGCATCACTTGATGAAAAAGAATTATTTAATGCAGCAAAAGAATTACAAGTTCCATATGATTTATTAAAATATGTACATGAAAATAAAAAATTACCAGTAGTAAACTTTGCAGCAGGTGGTGTAGCAACTCCAGCAGATGCAGCATTAATGATGCAACTTGGAGCTGAAGGAGTGTTTGTTGGTTCAGGTATATTTAAATCTGGAGATCCAGAAGCAAGAGCAAGAGCTATAGTTAAAGCAGTTACAAATTATAATGATCCTAAAGTTTTAGCAGAAGTATCTAGCAATTTAGGAGAAGCTATGGTAGGTATAAATGAATCTGAAATTAAAATATTAATGGCAGAAAGAGGAAAATAGGAATGTTAATAGGAATTTTAGCATTACAAGGTGCTTTTGCAGAGCATAAAAAAATGCTAGATAAATTAGGTATCGAAAGTTTTGAAATAAGACAAAAAAAAGATGTTTTAAAAGAGTTTGATGGACTAATTTTACCAGGTGGAGAAAGTCCTGTTATGGGGAAATTATTAAGAGAACTTGACTTATATGATGAATTAAAAAATAAAATAGAAAAAGGTATGCCAGTATTTGGAACATGTGCAGGAATGATATTACTTGCAAAAGAAATAGATAATGATGATAGAAGACATTTCGCTTTAATGGATATTACTGTAAAAAGGAATGCATATGGAAGACAATTAGGTTCATTTAAAGCTTTTGAAAATTTTGGGAGTATAGTTGAATATCCAATGGTATTTATTAGAGCACCACATGCAACAAATGTTGGTGGAAATGTTGAGATATTATCAATTGTAGATGAAAAAATTGTTGCAGCAAGACAAGGAAATATGCTAGTTACAGCTTTTCATCCTGAATTAACAGAAGATACTAGAATACATGAATATTTTATAGAAATGGTAAAAGAAAATGATAGAATTTAAATTATTAGACCCAATAAAGGATGAGCACATCCTTTATTCTATTGTAGAGCTAGAAGATATTATTTTTGAAGGAGCCTCAATAGGTAACTATAATATTAAACCTATGGCAAAGTATGGGAGAGTATATGCTTTATTAAATGGGAAAGAAATAGTTTCAATTATTGAGGTAATGTCTTCATTTGATAGAGAAATGGCATATATTTATGGATTATTTACTAATACTAAATATCAAAATCAAGGTATGGCCCATAGAATATTAGGATTAGTATTAGATGATTTAAAAAAAGAAGGAATAAAAAAAGTCCAATTAACAACAGGTACTCAAAATGTTAAAGCAAATAAACTATATTTAGATTACAATTTCTACGTAAAAGAATTACTAAAAGATGAGTATAAAGATGGAGAAGAGAGATATCTATATGAAGTTTTAATTTAAGGAGAATTATGAGTCATTATTATACAAATAATACAGATTTAAAAACTAATAGAAAAGATATGGAAATTACTTTTTCTAATAATAAATATTTATTTACAACGGATATTGGGGTATTTTCTAAAAATAAATTAGACTATGGAACTGAAGTAATGTTAGAAGATTTTATAAAAAACAATAAAAAACAAAAATTTAAATTATTAGATATAGGTTGTGGATATGGAACAGTAACAGTACTTTTATCTAAAATATATAGAGATAGCGAATATACATTAACTGATGTTAATGATAGGGCTTTAGAATTAGCAGAAGTAAATTGTAAAAATAATGAAGTTAAAAATTATGAAATATTTAAATCTAATTCTTTTGAAAATATAGATAAAAGTTTTGATATTATTATATCTAATCCTCCAATTAGAGCAGGTAAGGCAATCATTTTTGATATTTATGAAAATGCATATAAACATTTAAACTCTGATGGAGATTTTTATTGTGTAATTCAAACAAAACATGGAGCTAAAAGTACAGAGAAAAAATTACTAGAAGTTTTTGGAAATTGTAAAACTTTAGGAATACATTCCGGTTATAGAGTGTATTTATGTAAAAAGGAAAAATAAAATGAAAATATTAATACCTACTGCTAAGCAGATGAAAGAAAGAAATGAAAAAGAAAGAAAAGGTATAAATAATAAAACATTTAAAGTTTTAGAGTCTATACTTAAAGTAGATGATCTTTCTAAATTTTTTAAAATTAAAGGTGAACAAGCAAAAATAGAGAAAAAAAGATTTGAGGAAATTAGAAATAATATTGCTAAAGAATATAGTGCTATTGATTTATTTGATGGTTTAATGTATAGAAATATAAAAAGAGAAAATTTAAATGATTTAGAATGGAAATATTTAGATAACATTTACATTACTTCTTCTTTTTATGGAGTGATAAATTGTAAAGAAAATATTTCATTACATAGATTGGATTTCTTAAACAATTTGGATGTTGATGGGATTAGCTTAAAAAAATATTGGCAAGAAAATTTTGATAAAAGTATTGAAAATGAAAAAATTGTAATTTCTTTATTATCAAGTGAATTTGAAGAAGTATTTAGTAAAGAGTTAAGAGAAAAAATGATAAAAATTATTTTTAAAGATGATGGAAAGATACATTCAACAATATCAAAAAAAGCAAGAGGTAAATTTTTGACTACAATGATAGAAAAAAATGTTATGAAAATTGAAGATATAAAAAAATTGGAGTTTGATGGATATAAATTAACAGAAGAAAAAGATAATATATTAATATTTGAAAGATGAGGTATGTATGTTAACTAATGAATTAATAACTAAAGTTGTTGAAGTTATTATACAAGCAGGTCAATTTATAGAAGAATGTAAAATTACTAATGTATATTCAAAAGGAGATTTAGTTAATGTAGTTACTGATGTTGATATTAAAAGTCAAGAATTATTGATTAAAGGCTTAAAACCTTTAATTGAAAATGCAATTTTTTTTGCAGAGGAAAAAGATAATGAAATATTAACAGATGAATATACATGGGTAATAGATCCTATTGATGGAACAACAAATTTTATATATGATTTTAAACATTCTGCAATTTCAGTTGCTTTATTAAAAGATAAAGTAGTAATTTTAGGTATTTGTTATAATCCGTATTTAGAAGAGATATTTTATGCAATAAAAGAAAATGGAGCTTTTTTAAATGGAGAAAAGATAGAGGTTAGGGAAACGGATTTACAAAATAGTTTAATTATGTGTGGAACAAGTCCATATAAAAAGGAATTGGCTGATGAAACATTTGCTGTTATGAAAGAACTTTATTTAAAAGGGAAAGATGTAAGAAGAAGTGGTTCAGCAGTTAATGATTTATGTTATTTAGCTGCAGGAAGGGTAGAAGGTTTTTATGAAGGTGAATTAGCATTTTGGGATTTTGCAGCAGCGAAACTAATAGTGGAAGAAGCTGGAGGAGTTTTAGAAATTCTAAATGGAAATTGGGGAGATAAGAAATCTGTTAAAGTTATAGCTGGAAATAAGAAAAACATAGATTTAATAAGAGAAATTGTAGAAAAAAATTGTAAATAATATTTAATAAAAACGAATTTTATTTAATTAAAATAAAATTGTAAAAAAAAGTCTTGCATTTAAATGAAAATTAGAGTATAATATTTTTGACTAACATAGCGTTAGTCAACCTCAATTAACCCCCCCTTTAAGAGTTGCCCGGCAGGGTAACTCTTTTTCTATAGATAAATTTATGATTATTGAAATTAAAGATAGAGATTAATTACTATATAGAAAAACAAATATTAAAATAGCGTTATTTTTAAAAAGTTAGAAAAATTAGTGATAAAAAAATATTTAAATATTAGTAAACATTTGTTTAAAACTCCCTTTTATAAAGGGATTTTTTTTTAATATAAATATTGACAAAAAAAAAGAAGTAAGGTATAATATTTTTGAAAATATATAATTAAAAATAGGAGGATAAGAAATGAAAAAAATCTTATTAGGAGTTATTGCATTAACTTCTGCTGCATCTTTTGGTGCTAAATATGAACATTTACATGGATACTTAGAATTAGATGGTAAAGCATCTGTTGAAAAACCAGTATCTTATGAAGATGTAAGTGGTGAAGTAAAAGTTAAAGACTTAGGTGATCAAAAAGATGTAACTTATGAAATTGGAACTAAAGCTGATTTAGGTGTGTTCATGCACGAAAATAAAGAAGTATTTGCATTTATAGGTACTGACTTAAGTGGTAAAAAAGTAGGTAATGCTGATTTAACATTTAATGAAAAAACACCTTACCACTTTGGATTAAGATGGGATTCTGAAATAATTGATACATTCAACATTCAGTTAACTGCAGCTCATAGAAGAGGTGGAGAAGGAATCGCATGGGAAACAAAAAATAAATTAAACGATGAAACTGAAAAAGTGCACAAAGTAAATGGTGTTAAATATGCTATTGAAAAACACTTAACAGCTAAAGGTAAAAAATTAGATGGAACTGATCAAGGATACAAATTAAGACAAACTGATACATTCTTATTATCAGCTGTATTAAATGGTAAAATCTATAACAACTTTGAATTAACAGTAGCTGGATTATATAACTCAGCTGATTTTAAAGATGGAACACATGAATTAGAAACTTATGTTAAAACTAACGGAAAAATCAGAGAAAACGTTAAAGTCTCTAATGCTGTAATAAGACATGTATTAAACAGTGAAAACTATGCAATGGCAGGAGCTTTAAACGGTGGAGTTAAAGTAGAAACTGAGGCAAGTGATGTTGTTACATTATCAAATGAAGGTAAATTTGAATTAAAAAATATCTTAAAAAATGGTAATGGTGGACATGATGCAACTGTTGAATCATTAAACAGTGGTAAGTATACAGGAATCAAAAATGTAGAATTAAGAGGAGATGTTAACTATAAATTAGAAATTAAGACTACATCAGCTTTAACTACATTAAAACATGAACCAGAAGCTAAATTAGGTGTAACTTACAAACCAGTTGCTGGATTAACATTAAGTTCAGATAACTCAAATAAAGTAACTTACAAACACGAATTTACTCCTGCTGCCGAAAAAGCATTTACAAACGACTTTATAACAACTAACAAAGTTGCATATGCAGTTGCTAAAGGTGTAATGGTAGATGGATTAGCTGAATATAAATTAAATACTAATTTAAGTTCAACAGCTCAAGATCCTAAACATGCACACAGTGTTTTAGCTGGAGCTGGAGTTTCAGTTAATAAAGAATTTGTAGGAGCTAAAGTTGAATCTACATTAAATGGGAGATACTTATTTGATGCTAAATCAGCTGATGCAGCAAATAATTTCACACACCAAGGATTTGTATGGACAGAAAACAAAGTTGCATATGCATTCAATGATAACAACAAATTAGAAGGAAAAGTTAACTTATATAACTATACTAAATTAAAAACTATTACAAAGAACTCTAAACATGAATTAAATGGTAATGTTGCTGATGTATTTTTAGCTAACTTAGGTGCTAAATATACTAACGTTACTGGTAAATTTACTAATGTAGTAGATGTTGATGCTAAATACGCTTTAGAAACAGAATTAGTAAAAGATGCTGTAGTTAAACAAGGTTTAGGAGTAGACTTCAATGGAAGCACTACATTCAAAGCTAATGAAAATGTTGATGTAACATTTGGTGTTGAAAATACTTATACTTTAAATGAATTCAATGGAGATATTTATGGAGTATATGTAGATTACATTAAAGATGCATCAAACTATAAAGCAGATGTTAACGCATATGCAGCAGATAAATATAATGCTTCAAAACAAGATTCAATTAAAAAAGCTAAAGATACAATTAAAGACATGACTGCAGGAGCAATTGATTTAACAACTGTTAAACATGACTTATCAGTTAATCCTAAATTATCAGCTAAATTTACTTATGTTGATGGTAAATTAACTGTTAACCCTTGGGTAGGTGCAGGATTTGACTTCGCTAATAAAGGAGCAACTCCTCAAGAAAAATTCGCTTTAAGAAAAATTACTGGAAAAGGTGGAGTTAAAGTTAACTACGTATGGTAATTAATTTAAACTAATATATAAAGGGGCTGTTCCGAAATAGCTCAAAAAATAATGGAGAATTCTAGAATTTTTTAGAATTCTCCAATTTTTTTTGAAATAATACATTTTCTTATTAAAATTCATATTTTTATACAACACTAAATTGAGGGTTATACCTTCATATCAAAAAAGTTAAATTTGGGATTACGCAATAACTTCTTTAAGTTTATATA
>NZ_WOEI01000006.1 GCF_009733925.1 Streptobacillus canis
AAAATAGTTATACACAGGTAGGAGAAGTATCGGTAGTAGAACAAATGGGAAATGAAGAATATATCTACTTTAAACTAGCAGGATTACAAATGACATGTAGAATGAATGTAGATGGAATAAGTGATACAAACAAACATGGAAGTGAGAGATTCTACTTTGATACGAGTAAAGCACATATCTTTGATATAGAAACAGAAGAAAACATAAGTTTATAGGTGGTGTTTATGAAAAAACCAAAATTTAATAGAGATCAAATTTCATTATATTTAATAATGCTACCATTTATAATATGGTATATGTTATTCATGTTTAAGCCTATGTATGGATTAGTGATAGCATTTAAGGATTACAGTATATTTCAAGGA
The DNA here is from genome assembly GCF_009733925.1 of Streptobacillus canis. Taxonomy (NCBI): domain Bacteria; kingdom Fusobacteriati; phylum Fusobacteriota; class Fusobacteriia; order Fusobacteriales; family Leptotrichiaceae; genus Streptobacillus; species Streptobacillus canis. Next base: position 366 of record NZ_WOEI01000006.1, read on the forward strand.
ATAGCGGGTAGTCCGTGGGTAGGATTAAAACATTTTAGAATGTTTTTATCTTCACCTGAATTTTATAGAACATTAAAAAATACATTGATGTTAAATCTATATTCATTACTAATAGAATTTCCATTAGCAATACTTATAGCATTAATGTTAAATGAAGTAAAAAATAAAATATTTAGAAGTTTTGTACAAACAGCTTCATTTATTCCTTATTTCATAGCAATAGTTATTGCAGCAGGTATAACAATAAATATGTTATCACCTAATACAGGAGTAGTAAATATAATATTACAAAAACTTGGATTTGAGAAGATATATTTCTTAATTAAACCGCAATATTTTAGAGGTATATTTGTTGGATTAAATTCATGGAAAAATACAGGGTTTAATGCGATTATATATATAGCTGCACTAACAGCAGTTGATGAGCAACTATATGAAGCAGCTAAAATTGATGGAGCAACAAAATTACAACAATTAATTAATATAACTATACCGAGCATAATGCCAACTATAGTAGTAATGTTAATTTTAAAAATAGGTTCTATGTTAAGCGTAGCTTTTGAGACAGTATTACTTTTATATCAACCAGCAACTTATGAAACAGCTGATGTAATAAGTACATATGTTTATAGAACTGGAGTAATAAATCAAGATTTTGGACTTGCAACAGCAGTAGGATTATTTAATGCTATAGTAGCGATGTTGTTAGTATATACAGCAAATACTATAAGTAAAAAAGTTGCAAATCTAGGAATATGGTAGGAGAGAGCAATGAAAATAAGAATGAGTACGGATGAGAAAATATTTAATGTAATAAATTATTTCTTATTAACAATATTTGCAATAATGTTCCTATATCCAATAGTTTATGTGTTTTCAGCATCTTTTAGTAATCCTTTTTTACTAGAAACAGGACAAGTAACGTTATTTCCAAAAGGATTTACATTAGCTTCATTTATTGCAGCATTTAAAACGGCGGGTATTTGGAGAGCATATGCAAATACAATATTTATTACAGTAGTTGGAACATTAATTAGTATGTTATTTACAATAAGTGGAGCATATGTATTATCAAAACCAGATTTAAAATATAGAAAAGCATTAATAATGCTAGTAGTAGTAACTATGTGGTTTGATCCTGGAATGATACCTAAATATTTAAATTTTAGAGATTTACATATGATAAATACTTATTCAGGAATAATAGTTGGTTTTGCTATTAATACATTCAATGTAATAATATTGAAATCTTTTTTTGAAAGTGTACCAAGATCATTAGAAGAGTCAGCTAGAATAGATGGTGCAAGTCAATTTAAAATTATGACAAGCATTTATCTACCTCTTTCAACATCAGCTATTACAACAGTTTCATTATTTTATGCAATATCACGTTGGAATGGATATTTCTGGACTATGATTTTATTAAGAGATGATGCAAAAGCCCCATTACAAGTATTTGTTAAAAAATTAATAGTTGACAAAATGTCTAGTGGAGAAGCAGCACAATTAATTACACCTGAAAGTGTTACTTCCCCTCAATCAATAATATATGCAATAATAGTAATTTCAGTATTACCAATGTTAATTGCATATCCATTTATACAAAGATTCTTTAGAAAAGGTGTAACTTTAGGAGCAGTAAAAGGATAAAAAAATTAAATAAAAATATATAAGGAGAAAAGATTATGAAAAAATTATTAGCATTAGGTCTTTTAGGACTAGTTTTAGCAAGCTGTGGTAAGAAAGAAGAAGTTACTACAGGACCAAGAGAAACAACAATTTTTGCAATGCACTTAGGAAAAGCTTTAGATCCAAGCTTACCAGTATTTGCAAAAGCAGAAGCAGATACTAATATTAAATTAGTAAACGTTGCATCACAAAACCAAACTGACCAAATCCAAGCATTTAACTTGATGCTTACTGAAGGTAAATTACCAGATATAATTTCATATGAATTATCTGCTGATTTAGAAAATTTAGGAATTGAAGGTGGATTAATCCCGCTTGAAGATTTAATTAACGAACATGCCCCAAATTTAAAGAAATTTTTTGAAGAAAACCCAAGATATAAAAAAGATGCTGTAGCAGTTGATGGACATATCTATATGATACCTAACTACTATGATTACTTTAATTTAAAAGTATCTCAAGGATATTTCATTAGACAAGATTGGTTAGAAAAATTAAATTTACAAGAACCAAGAACAGTTGAAGAATTATATAACACATTAAAGGCGTTTAAAGAACAAGATCCTAACGGAAATGGTAAAAAAGATGAAGTTCCATTCTTTGTAAGAGCAAATAATGTAAGAAAAGTATTAACTTCACTTGTTGATATGTTTAAAGCTTCACCTATATGGTATGAAGAAAATGGTATGGTTAAATATGGACCAGCTCAAGATTCGTTCAAATATGCAATTAAAGAATTAGCTAAATGGTATAAAGAAGGATTAATAGATGAAGAAGTATTTACAAGAGGACTTGAAGGAAGAGATTATTTATTATCTAACAACTTAGGGGGAGCAACAGATGACTGGATAGCTTCAACAAGTGGATACAATCAAAGTTTAGCTGAAAAAATACCTGGATTTAACTTTAAATTAATATTACCGTTTGAACTTAATGGAAACAATAAAACAAGACATGCAAGAACGACTTATTTAGGTGGATGGGGAATTTCTAAAGATGCAAAAGATCCAATTGCATTAATTAAATATTTTGATTATTGGTATTCACCTGAAGGAAGAAGATTATGGAATTTTGGTATAGAAGGATCAGAATATACTTTAGTTGATGGTAAACCAGTATTTACTGATAAAGTACTTAAAAATACAGAAGGAAAAACTCCTTTAGCAGTATTAAGAGAAGTTGGAGCCCAATATAGATTAGGAGCATATCAAGATGCACAATATGAATTAGGATGGGCATCAGAAAGTGCTAAAGAAGGATTTAAATATTACATGGATAATGATGTAGTATTAGATGAATTACCTATCTTAAAATATACTAAAGAAAGATCAAAAGAATTTGTTTCTATAGATACAGCAATTAGAGCAGTTGTTGAGGAAAAAGCACAACAATGGATTTTAGGTTCTGGAGATATAGATGCTGAATGGGATGCTTATATCAAGAGATTACAAGATTTAGGGTTAAGTAAAGCAGAAGAAATTCAAAATGAAGCATTTAAAAACTTTAATAAATAATTCTAAACATTAATAAAGGGGGAAGCAATTCTCCCTTTACTTAAACAATAGAGGTAAATATGTTTAACTATAGTAAAAAATATCGGTATGTTTTATTAAACTTTAAAGTTGATAAATATCTAAAACAAGCAAAAAGAATAATGGATAATAAATTAAATTTTATACACCCTTGGGATATGGAAAGATGTTCTAATTACTATGTAATTCCTGAAGATTGGAATGAGTATGTAAATGAAGATGAAGAATGGATATTTATGAGAAGTAGAATGAACTATTTTGATTCTCTTTTTCTTGCATATGAAAAATATCTTGATAATAAATATTTAGATAGAGTAAAAGAGTTGATTTTTGATTTTATAGATAGACATTCAGAATTAACATATGAATTAAGTACAAGAACTTTAGATAGTGGAATAAGAATTGTAAATATCTTGAGAGCATTAGTATATTTAAAAGAGTTAGGATATTTATTAGAAGAAGAAGAGCTAAAAATAGTAAAACATTTAGATAAAACATGTCTTTATCTTTTTGACTCTTTTGTTGAAAAATATTACCATAGTAATTGGGGATATATACAAATGGTAGGGATATATACTTTTGGTTTGATTTATAAAAAATCATATGCTAAAAAAGCAAAAGAATATATGGAAATTCAACTTAATACTCAAATACTTGCTGATGGACTACATTTAGAAAAATCAATGACTTATCATTATCAGATGCTTATTTATACGATATGGGTGGTAATGATAGAGAAAGAATGTAAGATTAAAGATGATTTTTTCTTAATTTATTTATCTAAAATGACAGATGCAGCAGAAAAATTACATTATCCTAATTTAAAGCAAATTAATTTTGGAGATAGTGATGACGATAATATTGAAGATATATTATCATTGGCTAATGCAATTTTAGGTAGAAAAAGTTTTTATTCATTAAAAGAGACTTCACTCATGTTTGGAGGAACTTATACTGATAATTATAGAAAAATAAATAAAAAAAATAATATGAATGAGTATTATTTAAAAGATAGTGGATATTATCATTTAACAAATAAAAACTATTCTTTTAGTACCTATTTAACTAATATGACATCTGGACATTTACATGTAGATTTATTTCATTTTAACTATTTTAATAAAAAAGAAATATTAGTAGATAATGGAAGATATACATATTTAGAAAATAATGAGTATAGGAATTACTTAAAAAGTGCCCTAGCTCATAATACTTTTATCTTAGATAATAAGGAATTTATACGAATAAAGAATTCTTGGGAATATAATGGAAAATATCCTTTAATTAATCCGATAGACATAATGGAAGATAATGGAGTTAGATGTGTAAGATTAAATGTATTTGATATAGAAAGTAATTCATATTTTGAGAGGAAATTTATATTATTTGAAGAAAATGTGATAATAATAAATAAAATATATTCAAAAGGTAAACATAATTTGAAGATGAGATATCATTTTCACCCTAAAATAGAAATTAATGAATTAGAAGATAAACTTTTATTGAATAAAGGAATATATTTTGAATTAGGAAAATATAGTTTAGAAAAGGGAATATATAGCAGTAAGTATAATGAAAAAAAAGAAAGTAAATTTGTGAATCTAGAATATGATTTTGAGAATGAAATTGAAATTGTACATAAAATTTTAAATAAAGATGTTAAGGTTGAGGTTATAAACACAGATAAAAATATTCTTGCATTTAAGGTATATACAAAAAATATGCAATATATAATATTTACTAAAAATGAAGATAATATAATGAAACAAAATGTTTCATATATTGAAAATAAACCATTTTATAAAAACTTCAAAGTAATAATTGAAAGTAGGAGGTAAAATGAAAAAAATAATAATTTTTTTTGCTCTGATATTAGGAATTTTAAGTTTTACAGGTGAAAATAAAGAAATAGAAGGAATGAAGTTAAAATGGAAAGAATTTCTATTAAGTGTTCCACAAAATATTTCTTTAAAAGAAATATCTATAGCAGATAAAGAAAAAAATATAGAAAAATTAAATAAAAGCTCTAATGATATATTAAATAGAATGACTGTGTATGAAACACAAGATTATGCATTTAAAAATTATAAAGATTTAACAAATGGAGATCATGTACGTAAAACTTTATTAGATGTACAAACATTAATGAAGGCGTATTTAACACCAGGAACAAACGTATATTTAGATAATGAAGTAGAAGAAATGATGAATATGGCACTTGAAATAGTGGCTGAAAAAGGGTATGTAGAAGGTGCTATGGAAAAAGGTAACTGGTGGCACTGGGAAATAGGAATACCTAAAACTTTAAATGAGTTATTAATTATAGGTGAAGGAATAATCAAACAAGAAATTGTAGAAAAATTCTTAAAAGCCTCACATTATTTCCAACCAGATCCAGAATTTTCTGGACTTTCACCTGCAGCAGCAACTTCAACAAATCCAAATAAAAGAGTTTCTACTGGTGGGAATAGAACAGATACTGCATTAGTAACTTATGGTAGAGGAATACTTGAAGGAGATGCTAAAGAAATTAAAAGAGCTATAGATTCAGTAGCAGTTGTGGGTGAATATGTAACTAAAGGAGATGGATTCTATAAAGATTATTCTTTTGTGCAACATGGTAATGTAGCATATAATGGGACATATGGACAAGTATTATTAAATGGATTATCATTATTTATATATTTAACTGGAGGTACTTCATTTGAGGTTGATAATCCAAATATTGCTAATATATATGATGCAATCATTAATGGATATTCATATTTATTAATTAATGGTGGTATAAATGATTCTGTTAATGGGAGATCTATAAGTAGAGATAATTCAAATGATTTAGAAAGAGCAAGAGGAATAATAAATTCATTAGCTTTAATTTCACGTGGTGCAAATAAAGAGTATAAAAGTAAATTAGAATCAGTAGTTAAGAAAGCTATAATTGATAATAATTTTGAATATATGCCTGATTTTGTTAATAATTTAGTTATAAAAAATATATTAAATGAAATAGCGAAAGATGAAAATATAAAAAAAATAAATGTTAATGGAACTAAAGTATTTTCATATATGGATAGAGCAGTTTCTATAGGTGATAATGGATTGAAATTCGTAATATCTATGCATTCTAATAGAATAGCAAATTATGAAACTATGAATAAGGAAAATTTAAAAGGTTGGTATACAGGAGATGGAATGACATATATATATACAAATAATTCATCAGATTTTGTTGAGTATTGGCCAACTATAAATCCTTTAAGATTACCTGGAACTACAGAAAGTATAAATGAAAGAGTTAATTCAACAGGTGAGAGAAGATTAACGAAAGATTTAAGTCCTAAAACTTGGGTTGGAGGGGCTGATAATGGTAGTGAAGCATTTATTGGTATGGATTTCATTTCATGGAATAATTTAACAGAAGCTAAAAAAAGTTACTTATTATTAAATGGTGCTATGGTAGCATTAGGATCTAATATTAAAAGTACTGATGGAGAAATAATTACTATAGTTGATAATAGATTTAATAATGAAAGTGCTAATGAATTAGTATATACACCATTAATGGAAACTAAGATTGAAAAAAATATAGTACAAAAAAAAGGAAATTTTAAAGAAATTGGTGGAAAAAAAACTGATGAAATTAATAAAGAATTTGTTGAATTAATAATAACTCATGGAAATAATCCTAAAAATGAAAAATATGCATATGTTGTTTCTAATAAAGAAGTTAAAGATATTGATATTTTAAGACTTGACGAAGTGGCACATATAGTAAAAAGAGGAAATATTTTAGCAATAAATTCATGGAAATCTGATAAATTAGTAATAGATGGAATACAGTTAAATAATGAACTATCATTAATTAGAAAAATTAATAAAAAAGAAATGTTATTAACTATAGCAGATCCTAATCACAATTTAGAAGAAGCAACTATAGTGTTAGAAGGGAATTATATAGTTAAGGATGATAATGTAGTAGTAGTTAATAAAGATAACAAAACTATATTAACATTTAAATTAGAGAAGAATGGAATTAGTAAAACAATTAAATTAATAAAAGAATAGATAGGTAAAATTATGAAAAATAAATATAATTTAATTTTTCTTTTCGCTGATCAATGGAGAAGAAATGCAGCAGGCTTTGTAGGACAGGAAGACGTAATAACTCCAAATATTGATATATTTTCAAAAGACTCGATAACTTTTACAAATGCTGTTAGTACAGGGCCTTTGTGTTCTCCAAGTAGAGCAAGTATACTTACAGGGACATATCCAGCGACACATGGAGTATGGACTAATTGTAAGACTGGTTTATTTGATGTTTGGTTAAAAGAAGAAGCAATTACAATCACAGATGTTTTAAAAGAAAATGAATATTATATAGGATATATAGGGAAATGGCACTTAGATAATCCTGAAGAAAATATTGAAAAATTACCAAAATCAGGAGCAAGAAATTGGGATGCATTTACACCACCGGGTAAGAAGAGACATGGTATTGATTATTGGTATTCGTATGGGGCATATGATAATCATTTGAAACCACATTATTGGGAAGATTCAAATGAAATGATAGAAGTTGATAAATGGTCAGTTGAACATGAAACAGATAAAGCAATAGAATTTTTAGAAAATAATAAAGAAAGACAATTTGCATTATTTCTATCATGGAATCCACCGCATACACCTTTAGATTTAGTTCCTGAAAAATATGTAAAAATGTATGAGGGGAAAAGACTAAGAGTAAGTGATAATGTAATATTAAATAATGTTATTGATCATACGGAATCAATGCCACAAGCACTTAATTTTACAGAAAGTGAATTTCAAGATACATTAAAAAAATATTATGCTGCAGTAAGTGGTATAGATGAAAATTTTGGAAGACTTATCAAATATTTAAAAGAGAATAATCTTTATGAGAATAGTATTATAGTTCTTACAGCAGATCATGGAGAAATGCTATGCTCACATGGATTATGGAGTAAACATGTATGGTATGAAGAATCAATAGGAATACCTTTTATGATTAAATATGGAGATAATAAAGGAATAAGTGAAAGTGTACTTAGTGGAGTAGATATTATGCCTACATTATTATCATTACTTGAATTAAAAATACCTTCTACTGTAGAAGGTAAAGATTTAAAAGATGTAATTACAAAAAAAGAAGATGATTTAGAAAATACAGCAGTGATTGCAGCATATCCTGGTCAAATAAAAGCAATAGAGAAATTTAATAAAGAAAATTTAAATAATCTAGATTTTGGATGGCGTGCGGTTAGAAGTAAAGATCATACTTTTGTAATTAATAAAGGATATGAACCTGGTAAAGAAATAGAAACATTATTATATGATAATGTCAATGATATTTATCAGATAAATCCTAAAAAAATAAAGGATATTAAAGAAGATGAAATAGCAAGTAAACTAAATGAAATTTTAGTTAAATGGTTAACAGAACACAATGATGGATTTTAAATAAGGAGAAATTATGGAATTATTAAACAAGGTAAGAGAGAAATTTGAAACAGTAGAATTAAAACAAGAGATAATTTATAGAGGTTTACATGAAGCATTAACAAAAGTTGATGAAAATAGTGATGTATTTATAAACCACTTCCCTAGACCATCAAGTGTTAATAATATTTATCCACCTATTTTAAATGGTGGGGAATGGGATGATTGGACTAGTGGATTTTGGACAGGAATTTTATGGTTAGCTCATGAGATTACATTAGAAGAAAAATATAAGAAAATAGCAGATTATCAATTAAAAACATATAAAGAAAGAATAGATAATAATATTGCAGTAGATCATCATGATTTAGGATTTTTATATATTCCTTCAGTAGTTGCTAATTATAAAATAACAAAATCAGAAGTTGCAAAACAAGCAGGAATTAAAGCTGCTGATGTATTAATGAGAAGATATAGAGAAAAAGGTGAATTTATACAAGCATGGGGAGTATTAGATAAACCAGAAGATTATAGACTTATTATAGATTGTAACTTAAATGTTCCATTATTATTCTGGGCAAGTGAAGTTACTGGAGATAATAAATATAGAGAAGTTGCAACAAAACATTTAGAGACAGTTTCTAAAGTAATAGTAAGAGAAAATGGAACTACTTTCCATACTTTTTACTTCGATACAGAAACAGGTAACCCATTAAAAGGAGTTACTGCACAAGGTAAATCAGATGATTCAACTTGGGCAAGAGGTCAAGCATGGGGAGTTTATGGTTTTGCATTAGCATATAGACACTTACAAGATAAAAAATATATAGATTTATACAAAAAAGTTACTAATACTTTTTTAAATAAACTACCAGAAGATGATGTATGTTATTGGGATATGGATTTTAAACCAGAAGATAATGAAGAAAGAGATAGTTCATCATCAGCAATTGCTGCTTGTGGAATACTTGAAATGCATAAATATTTATCAGATGATGATCCCGATAAAGCGATTTACTATAACGCAGCTATGGCAATGATTAAAGCTTTAATTGAAGGATATACAACTAAAGGTATGAATTCTAATGCTTTACTTAAAGAAGCAGTATATTCAAAGCCACATAATAATGGTGTGGGAGAAAGTTGTATATGGGGAGATTATTTCTATATGGAAGCTTTAGTTAGAATTTTAAAACCTGAATGGAATATTTATTGGTAAGGAGAATATTGAATGAGAAATAAATTGATTTTACTTTCGATTTTAGGATTTTTATCACAGGCAAGTGAAAATAATTTTAGTGGATATATAAAAAGTGATTTAAAGTATACTCATAAAATGAGAGAAATTGAATATGATAGTAAGGGTGTAAGAACAGAAGATTTGGTGAAACCTTTAAGTCAAACAATTAATTTTAATTTAGATTCAGGCGGCTATTTATATCAAGGGAAAAATCTTTTTGTATTTGGAGGAGTAGAAACACAGACAAAAAAAGAGGAAAATAAAAAAGATAGTAAATATACTAATTATTATGTAGGAGCAAGAGTTGATGCGCCCGTAAGTGATAATTTTGATTTAAATATATTAATAGCGCATAAAAAAGGTTATGTAATAAATAAAAAATTAGTAGAAAAAGTTAATGGTAAAAATAAAATAGAAAAAGTAGAGAGCAAAAAAGTTTTAGAAAGTGCTGTTAATGAACATATTAAAGTTAAAGATAGAAAAGCAGATCTAAGAGAGAATGGATACAGTTTAGATGTAGATAGAAATAATATTTTTTCTTTAGTATTAAATGGAAGAATAAATAGAAAAACTAGTTTAATTTTAGGTGCAATATATACTAATAAAGATTTTGAAACAGGAACTCATGAATACGAAGCTTTTATTAAAACAAGTGGAAAAATTAATCATAAAACATTTATGAAAACAGATAATACTTATGTAGTTGATAAAGAAAACTATAAAGAATTAGGTGGAGTAAAATCAGAATTTAATTTTGATACTAAGTTAACATCAAAAGTAAATATGAAAAATGATTTAGTTTTAGAAGTTAAGAAAATAAAAGAAATAAATAAATTTGAATTTACTTCAAATAACGAGTATGTAAATACTTTAGTAGATAATTTAAAACTTACAAATAATTTAAAGTATAATACAGTAGTTGATGCAAGAAAAGATGGTAGTATGGTACATAAACCAGAGATTAAATTAGCTGGAGAATATAAAGTTAATAATACAAATTTAAAATTTGAAGTTAACGATAAGTTAGAAGTAGCTCATACTTTTGCAACTAAACCAGAATTAACAACTTTAAAAAATAGATTTGAAACTAAAATAGATGTACAAAATGTTGAGAGTAATTTTGGTAAGAAATTACAATTCAAATATGCATTAAATTATGAAAAAAATAAAGATTTAGTACATGAAGTTTTAGTGGGTCCTAGTTTTTGGTTTAAAGGAGATGATGAAAATCATTCATTAGACTTAAGATATGTTGCGAAAGTTGAAGATAAATTAGATAACAGCATTTTTATTAAAGCATTAAATGAAAAGAAATATAATTTTACAAATACTAATTTAGATTTAAAATTAGAAACATATAATTATACTAATTTTGATACTATTAATACAGTAAAAGAGAAGAATATTTTTAATATTTTCTTGTTAAATCCTAGTTTAAAATTTGTTAATACAGCTAGTAATTTAAAAACAACATTATTTTCTGAACTACAATACTATAATATATACAAAGAAAATAATAATAACTTAGTTAATTCAGTTTCAGCAAAACTTAATTTAGAATTAAGGCATAATACTACTAGAAAGTTAGAAACAGTATTTAATTTAAATAATACATATGGATATAATTTCTTACAACAAGAATATTTCAAAGTTGCAAGAGACTATATTAAAGAATTTGGTGCAGATAAATTTAAAGATAAAGAATACACTGCATTAGATAATTATGTTAAAACATTAGATGCAACTAGACAAGATGCATATATTGCAACTTTAAAAAATGTAGATACAGTTGAAAGTAAAATTAATACTTTACATTCATATAGAATGAATCCTAAATTTTCTTTAGTTATTAAAGAATTACATGGTAAATTACAATTAATACCATATGTAGAAGGAGTATTAGATTTTAAATCATATAGATATAATTCAGCAAATTATGCTAAAGAACTTAAAGAAAAGAAAGATGCTATAAATAAAGCTCATATGGGTTCAGCTGAAAGAAAAGAAAAAAATGAAATCTATCAGGCAGCAATTAAAGATGCAAATGCTAATAAAAATTTTAATTTTAGAAACTTTGAAGGTAGAATAGGAATTAATATTAAATATTCATGGTAATTTAGAATCCTCTAGATTTTTTCTAGAGGATTTTATATAATATAAATAAAATAGGAGGTAATATTATGTATATAACTAAAGGTAAAAGTTTACAAAAATATGAAGTAACTACAGAAACAAATGGATCTGTATATAACATGGACTATAAGAAAGTAGATCCTATAGGAACTAGTCCTGTTGGATTATTAAATTCAGCATTAGTTGGATGTATAATTATGGGTATTAAATCATATTATAACATTATGGGTATAGATGTTAAAGTAGAAGTAGAATCTAGACTTGATGGAATGAATATAGATATGGATATTAATATAGATACAGAAATTAGTGAAGCAGAACTTGAAAGATTACTTGCTTTTGTTGATGAAAAATGTACAGTATCAAGAATGTTATCTAAAGAAGTAAAAGTAATTAAAAATATTAAGGGGATATAATGGAATTTATAATAGAAAATAGTTATTGGGAACTATTCCCTAATTCTAAATTGGGAGTGGTATTAATAAAAAATATAGAGAATAATGCTGAAAGTAATGAAGAAATAAAAAAAATGCTTGAAGAAGCAAATGAAAGTGCAAAAAAATTTTTTGTTAAAGAAACTTTTAGTGAAAATCCAGTGATTAAAGTATGGAGAGACGCTTATCAGAAATTCAAAACTAAAAAAGGTGTAAGATCTTCTATAGAAGCTTTACTTAAAAGAATAGAAAAAGGAAATCCAGTTACAAGTATTAATCCACTTGTAGATATATATAATATTGTATCATTAAAATATGGGATGCCTTGTGGAGCAGAAGATATAGATACTTTTGTAGGTGATTTAAGATTAGGTATTACTGAAGGTAATGATGAGTTTTACTTAATAGGTGAAGAAAATAATAGCCCTACATTACCAGGAGAATTATGTTACAAAGATGATGCAGGAGCAGTATGTAGATGTTTTAACTGGAGAGATGGAAAGAGAACTATGGTAACAGAGAAAACAAGAAATGTATTTCTTGTTATAGAATTAATAGATGAAAAAAGAGAAGAAGAGTTACAAAAAGCATTAGATGAAATAAAAAATAATGTAGAAAAATATTTAGGAGCAACTACAGAATCGCTAATTTTAGATAAGACTATTGAAAAAATAACTATATAAAAATTAATTGATTTTTTATGGATTTAAGGTATAATATATTAAATAATTTATTAAGGAGGAGAAAATGAAAAAAATAATTATAATGTTGATGTTTTTAGTGTTTTCGCTTTTTTCATGTAGTACAGTACCTAAAATATCAGCTGAAGATATTAAAGTAATGACAACAAGAACTTATCAAAAATCCATGAAAGATGTTTATTATGCAACTAGAGATATGATAGTTGAAAAAGAATTTAATATTATCACATCTAATATAGATGATGGATTTATTAAAGGATATACAGAAATTCAAACAAGTGATGAATCATTTAATGTATTGGTAGGCTCGAAAGTATTTAAAAATCTTACCATTGATGCGGTTTTAACTCCGATAGATAATGGAGTTAAAGTTAGACTTTTGGTAAGTGAACAATTTAAAAGTAAGGATGGTATAGGAATTTTAGATGTATTATCATTTAATTTTAAAACATCTAAAGAACATACAACTTTAACACCGATATATAATGTAGAATTATATAATAAATTGTTTGATTTAATTGAAAATAAAATTAATAAATAAAAAGTCTAGTCTAAAACTCTTACAAATATATAGTTTAAAACACTTAGTAGATAATTTTATTTTATTGTAACAATTGAAAAAAATAAAAATGGAGAATTCTAAAAAATAGTATCCTCCATTTTTTTTAATTATTTTAGAACATTATTCTCTGCTTTTTGTATAAACAAATCAAATATTGGTTTAGAATCTTCTAATACTTCTGGATGCCATTGTAATGCAAGTATAAAGTTCTTATTATCCTTATACTTTATAGCCTCTATAATTCCATCACTAGCTTTAGCTATGACTTTAAAGTCATCTGCAAGTTTATCTATAGCTTGATGATGATAAGAATTTACATATATTTCATCTCTTCCATACATATCTTTTAATACATCTTCTATTTGTATAAAATGACTTGGAAGATTAAATCTTGTTTTTTGAGTATGTTGTATTACTTCTTTTTCGTGTTGAGATATATCTTGATAAAGCGTTCCTCCAAAAGTAACATTAAGTAGTTGTAATCCTCTACATATACCAAGTATAGGTTTACCTAATCTAAAGACTTCTTTAATTAACTTCATCTCAAAGACATCTCTTTTTAGTAATGTAGCTCCTAATAGTTTGTGTGGATCTTGTCCATATAGACTAGGAGTAACATCATATCCTCCAGTAACCAAAAGTCCATCTATCATTTCAGCATATTTTCTAATTACTTCAATATTATCATTTACTGGAAGTACTACAGGAACAGCTTCAGATCTAGTTACACTGTTGATATAGCTTTCAGAAATATATGTTTCTCCAAGACCAGAGAAAACACCTTCATTTTCATATCTTAAACTACTAGTAACACCTATTAATACATTCTTCATAATATCACCTCATTAATATAATATATATATTATACAACTTTGATTTAGTTTTGTAAATATATATCACTGGGATGTGTGAAAACACATCCCAGTGATTTTATTTGTATCTCTTCCATGTTTGAGTTTTACCTATTAAAGTTAATCCAGGTAAGTGACCTCTAACTTTTAATGTTCCATTTTCTTGTAATACCATATAGCAGCTATATGTTTTACCAGTTGATGGATCATAAATTTTACCATCTTCATAAGTGTTGTTTGAATCGTTATAAACAAATCCACTTACAAAGTCTATTCCTTCTAAAGTTCTAGATTGTTTTGATTTATCGGGATTATTAACATCTTTTTTTAATTCTCCTTTATCATCAAATCTCTCTGTTAATTGATAAATTTTACCATAAACTTTACCATTCTTTTCATAGATATCCACGATTATTCTATTAGCTCCTGCAGAACTTGTTTCAGTAATCCATCTACCAAAAGCATCTTCCTTTGCAGCCATAGCAAATAGTGGCATTAAAAGAATAGTTAAGAAATAAAAAATTTTCTTCATCTTTCCTCCTTTTTACACCTGAAAAATTGGTGTATAATTAATGATAACAACTATTAAAATTAAAGTCAATAGTATTTTTTTTCAAGGGTAAAGGAATAAAGAAAATACGTTGTTTAACATATGTATATATATTATATATTATATATTATATATTATTGTCATTAATTATTTAAAAAATAAAGGGCAACCTTAAGATATACTGAGCTTGCAACTAATAGAGCTTCTTCATCTATATCAAATTCTTGATGATGATGTGCTCTAGTAGTGTATGGTTTGCTTTCATTTCTACTTCCTATTCTAGCAAAACATCCTTTTGTTACAGCTAAATAATCTGCAAAATCTTCAGCCCCTAATGTTTTTGGCACATTAGTAATAATATTATCTATTCCTATTAAATCTTTTACAGCTTCTATTGAAATATCAATAGCTTCGTCATTATTTATTAATGGATTAGCTGCGTTATAGTTTTCAAATGCTGCCTCACAATTATGTATTTTAGCTGTTAATTTAGCAATTTCTTCAACCTTAGCTAGAATATATTCTCTAGTTTCATAATCAAATGCCCTTACTGTTCCTTCGATATATGCATCATTTGCAATGATATTGTATCTAGTTCCAGCATTTAAAACACCTATTCCTACAACTCCTTCTTTTAATGGATCTAGTTGTCTTGCAATAATATTTTGTAATGCAACTACTATATTACTTGCTGCAACTAATGCATCTTTACCTTTGTGAGGTGCACAAACATGTGCACTCTCACCTTTAACAAATATTTTAAAGATGTCACAAGAAGCATTAGCTGGACCTTTTGTTAATCCGACCTTCCCTACATCTATAGAGGAATCTAAGTGTATACCAAATGATAGATCTACATCATCAAGATGTCCTTCTTTTACAAAAATTTTTGCTCCTCTTCCAATTTCTTCTGCTTGTTGAAAAGCAAATTTAATTGTACCAGAAAATTTATCTCTATTTTTATTTAGTATTAAACAAGTAGTAAGAAGAGATGTAGCATGTCCATCATGTCCACATGCGTGAGATAACCCTTTTATTTTTGAAGTGTACTCACATTCTTTTTTATCTTCTATTTCTAAGGCATCAATATCAGATCTTAGAAATATTGTTTTATTTTTCTCTTCTTTTTCACCTTTGATTATAGCCAGTGTTCCTGTTTCACCAACTTTAACAAATTCAATGTTGTTTTCTTTTAATATATCCTGAATAAATTTAGCTGTGTTATATTCTTTTAAACTTGGTTCAGGATGTTGATGTAAAAATCTTCTATTATTTATCGTAAATTCTCTATATTTTTCTACTTCATTTTTAATATTCATCTATATCACCTTTTTACCAGGCAGTAACTGAACTACCTTTGCTTATTCTATCTATAATTTCTTTTACTTCATCTGTTTGGAAAGCTTTAACTATTTTTTTGTATACTTCATTATCTTTATCTTCTTCTCTAGCAACAATAATATTTATATATGGTTTAGATTTCTCATCTATTTTTTCTAAGAATATTGCATCTACAGTAGGAGTTAATCCACTATCCACAGCAACTCCATTATTAATTACAGCTGCAGCAACATCTTGTAATGATCTTGCAGTTTGTGATGCATCAACTGGAACTATATTTAAATTCTTAGGATTTCCTTCTACATCTTTAGGAGTAGGGAATTCTTCAGCATCAGCCTTAAGTGTAATTAATCCAGCACTAACTAATAGGTTAATCGCTCTAGCTTGGTTAGTTACATCATTAGGTATGATAATAGTATCACCATCTACTAATTCTTCAACGTTCTTAATTTTGTTAGAGTATAGACCTATAGGAGCTATAACTGTATCCCCTATTGGAGTTAAATTAGCATTCTTTTCTTTATTATAGTTTGCTAAAAATATTCTGTGTTGGAATGCATTTAAATCTATGTCTCCATTTAATAGAGCATCATTTGGTTGGTTATAGTCTGAAAATTTAACTATTTCTAATTCAATATTTTCTTTAATTAATACTTCTTTTAAATAATCCCAAGTTTCTGATGTAGAACCTACAACACCAATTTTAACCTTAGTTACATCACTTTTAACTTCTTCTTTTTTATTACCGCAAGATAATAAGACAAATCCTAATACAAATACTACTAATCCTTTTAATATATTTTTTAACATAATTTTTCCTCCTAAATTTTAATGACTTATTCTTTTAATTATTTTATTACCTACATATTGTATGAAAAATACTAATAATAATATTATAGCTGTGGCAACTATAGTAATATCATTTCTATATCTATAATATCCTTGAGATATTGCAAGATTACCTAGTCCTCCACCTCCAACAGCACCTGCCATTGTAGTAAGTGAAAGTAAACTAATTAGTGTTAATTGACTTACCCTTATTAATCCTGGCAATCCTTCCTTTAAATATACATGTAATATTATTTGAAGTTTAGAATATCCCATAGATTTGGCTGCTTCAATTATCCCTTTATCAACTTCAAGTAGTGCATTTTCAACTTGTCTTGAATAAAATGGAATACATGCAAATACTAAAGGTACAATTGCAGCAGTAGAACCTATAGTTGTACCAACTATAAATCTAGTTACATTTGAAAGTAGAGCTATTAGTATGATAAATGGGATAGATCTAGAAATATTTACTATTTTATCTAAAACAGAATATACTTTTTTGTTTTCTAATAATCCACCATCTTGAAATAGTATAAGTATAACTCCAAGTATTATTCCTAAAACACCTGCTATAATTGCAGCAACAACTGTCATATATATAGTTAACTTAGTTTCTACCCAAAAATCATGACGAATATTGTACGCATTTTCAAAATACTTAAACATAATTTATTACTCCTTTCTCTAATTTAATTTCTGTGATTAAAGCTCCAACACTTTCTAAGTAATTTACAGCTTCATATATATTCTCACCTTCAAAAACTATTATTAGATTACCAAGAGGTTTTTTAGATATGAATTCTATATTACCCCATAGTATATTTGAAATTATCCCATATTTGATATATATGTTATTTATCAATGGTTCAGTAGAGATATCTCCAACATAAGTAAGTTTAAATAATTTCTTATTTTCACCTGTTTCAAGATTTAATCTGTGTAGAGAATCTATTAATCCTTCGTTATTATGTATAGAATTAATAAACTTTTGTGTAATTTCTTTTTGTGGATTAGAGAATATTTCAAATACTGTACCTCTTTCTACTATTTCTCCTTTTTCCATTATTGCTACTTTATTACATATCTCTTTAATAACTCCCATCTCGTGAGTAATTATTACTATAGTAATTCCGATTTCTTCATTAACTCTTTTAAGTAATTTAAGTATTTGTTGAGTTGTTTGAGGATCTAGTGCTGAAGTAGCTTCATCACATAAAAGAATTTCAGGATCGTTAGCCAATGCTCTTGCAATAGCAACTCTTTGTTTTTGTCCACCTGATAGTTCAGATGGATAGTTATTTTCCTTATCTTCTAGATCAACTAGTTTAAGTAATTTTCTAGCTTTTTCCTTTTTCTCAGCCTTAGATAAATTACTATTTCTTAAGCTGAAAGTAACATTATCTATGACATTTAAGGAGTTAAGAAGATTGAAATGTTGAAATATCATAGCAATTTTCTCTCTATATTTTCTTAATTCCTTTTCTTTTAGATTAGTGATGTTGGTATTATTAATAACCACATTACCATTACTAACATTTTGTAATAGGTTAATGGTTCTAACTAGAGTACTCTTACCTGCACCACTAAATCCAACTATACCATAAATATCTCCTTTATCTATTTCTAAATCTACATTATTAACAGCTTTAAAGCCGTTAAAATCAACACTAATATTGTTAAGTTTAATCATATTACTCCTTTCATTTGCAAAAAAAAACAGGCACCTGTGTGCCTGTTAAAGATTCAGTAGTGTTAGGCACACGCGAAAAAGCTTGTGCCCTTTTGGCCAAGCTTATGTGTGCATCATCATAACATTAACTACTACTAAATTTTTCATATATATTTCCTCCAATTTTTTATTTATGCATATATTAGCATAGGAAAAAAATTTTTTCAAATATATAATATAGATTCTATTATATATTCTGCTAATGTATCGAAAAGTGAAATGAAAGATAAAAGAGAATTTTAGCTTTCAAATAAAAGGAGTTAAAAATAATTTAAAGTTAAAATATAGTAAATTTTTTATTGCAAAATACATTTGCTTTGTGATATAATTAACTTTGTAAACTTATTGAAAGGAGATGTATGATATTTTTATCATACAGAAGAATTTTATGAAAGTAATTATTGCAGGAACTGGAGCTATGGGAGCAACATATGGTTCTATGTTAAAAAAATCTGGACATGATGTAACGTTCTTAGATTTATGGCAAGAAAATATTGATGCTATTAATAATAATGGTATCAAATTTACAAATATTGGAGTTGAAGAAAATATAGAAGCTAAAGCGTATATTCCTTCTAACTACAATGAAACTGCAGATTTAATAATAGTGTTTACTAAATCTATGCAATTAAAAGAAATGTTAAATGATATTAAACATTTAATATCAGAAAAAACTAATGTATTATGTCTATTAAATGGTTTAGGACATATAGATACATTAAAAGAATTTGTTAAACCTGAACAAATCTTAATGGGAGTTACAGTTTTAACTGCTGGAATGAAAGGTCCTGGTATGTTTGAAGTAACTAACTATGGTAAAACAGAAATTCAAAACATTTCTGAAAATGGAAGAGAAAATGCATTAAAAGTTGTAGAATGCATTAACAATTCAGGATTACCTACAGTATATTCTGAAGATATCTTGTTCTCAATTTGGAGAAAAGCATGTATTAATGGAACTATGAATGCATGTTGTGCACTACTTGATTGTAACATGTTACAATTAGGTAAAATTGAAAAATCAAGAGAACTTTTAGGAAGAATAGTTGAAGAATTTGCAGCTATTGCTAAAAAAGAAGGAACAACTTTAAATGTTGAAGAAATAACAAATCTAGTTTGTTGGTTCACAACAGAAGAATTTCAAGGAGTTAAACATTATCCTTCTATGCATCAAGATTTAATTCAAAAAAGAAGATTAACAGAAATAGATTATTTAAATGGATATGTATCTAGAAAAGGTAAAGAATATGGAATAGATACTAGTTTCTGTGATTTAATAACTATTTTAGTTCACGGTAGAGAAAGTGTATTAATTGGAGGATAATAAACAAATGAAAGATATGACTATGAAACAATTTATAATGAAAGTATTAAACGGAACTGCTATAGGTATAGTTGTTGGTTTAATACCAAATGCTGTACTTGGAGGATTATTTAAATACCTTGCAGCATACCATCCAGTATTTGGAACTATGGCTCAAGTAGTTGCAGATATTCAATGGTTAGTAGCACCTATGATAGGATTCTTAGTAGGGTTACAATTTGGATTTAATCCTATGAAATCAGCTATTATCATGTCAGCTACATGGATAGCTTCTGGAGCTTTAGTTAGATTACCTGACGGTATGTTAAAAATAGGATTAGGAGATTTAATTAACGTTATGTTAGTTGCAGGTATTGCGGCTTATGTTACTATGTTACTTGGTGAAAAATTAGGATCACTTACTATAGTATTACAACCAATTATAGTTGGAGCTGGGGTAGGGTTCTTAGGACTATTAATGTTACCTTATGTACAAAAAATTTCAACAGCTATAGGAACAGGAATTAACTCATTCACTACATTACAACCAGTATTAATGTGTATCTTAATTGCTATGTCATTTGCAGTATTAATAGTTTCACCTATTTCTACAGTTGCTATAGGTATAGCTATAGGACTTTCAGGTCTTGCTAGTGGAGCAGCTAATATTGGAGTTGCAGCAACTGCAGCAGTATTAGTTATTGGATCATGGAAAGTAAATAAAGCTGGAGTTACAATAGCAGTTGGTATGGGTGGTATGAAAATGATGATGCCTAACTTAGTTAGAAATCCTATAATGTTATTACCTATACTTACTACATCAGCTGTAGCTGGTTTAACTGTAAGAATTTTAGGAATTACTGGAGATAAAATAAGTTCAGGATTTGGATTTGTAGGACTAGTAGGACCTATTAAAGCTATGAGTGAATATGCAGCAGCAGGAATTACGGGAGCAACAGCTTTAATATATGTAATCATTGCCTATTTCGTAGTACCATTTGGAGTAGCTTTAATATCACATATTGTATATACTAAAGTATTAAAAGTATATTCGCCAGAAATATATAAATTTGAAAACTAATAAATATGGC
This sequence comes from Streptobacillus canis, assembly GCF_009733925.1. Classification (NCBI taxonomy): domain Bacteria; kingdom Fusobacteriati; phylum Fusobacteriota; class Fusobacteriia; order Fusobacteriales; family Leptotrichiaceae; genus Streptobacillus; species Streptobacillus canis. Next base: position 21,813 of record NZ_WOEI01000006.1, read on the forward strand.
AGCTTATGCTGCCTTTTTCTTTGTGTTAATATATGGTATAATTTAAGGGGTGATAATTATGATAAATAAAGACTGTGATGTAGTAGAAGGAAAAAATAGATTTAGATATAGGGTTGCAGGATTAATTATTAAAGATGATAAATGTCTATTTATAACTAGTGAAAGCTTAAAGTATATTTATACTTTAGGCGGAGGAGTTAAGATAGGAGAAAGTTCAGAAGAAGCAATAATTAGAGAAGTATATGAAGAATTAGGTGTTAAATGTAAAGTAGTAAGACTAGCAGCGATAATAGAAAATTTCTTTATTGGAACTATTGGAGTAATAAAAGATGATAGATGTCATGCTTTAGAATTTTACTATATATTAAATGTAGAGGAAGAAGAACTGGAAGCTAAATCTATAAACATGGATGGAGATCTTGAGGAAGTGAGATGGTTAGATATTAATAATTTAGAAAATTTTGATGTTAGACCTGCTGTACTTAAAAATAGAATTACAGAAATAATAAATAGTAAAGAAGTAATACATATTATTAATAAAAAAATGTAGTAAAAATAAAGTTTTGAGATAAGTTTAAAAAAAATCTAGCAAAAAATGTAAAAAAATACAAAAAAAGCTAGATTTTTTAGATTAAATGTGATATACTAACTAAGTTAGCAAGGTGAATTGCTAGAAATTATAGGTCGAAGTGCGCCTTATTTCTTTGCACTTAAGAGGTGCACACGAGGTAAAGGTGTACATAAAAAATTTAGAAATTGGAGGGAAGATATGCCTATTAAAAAATTAAAACCGATTACTAGTGGGACTCGGCATATGTCTATATTAGTAAACACAGAATTAGACAAAGTTAGACCTGAAAAAACATTAGTTGAACCATTAAGCTCAGCTTATGGAATTGACAACTATGGACACAGAACAGGAAGAAACAGACACAAAGGACACAAAAGATTATACAGAGTAATCGATTGGAAAAGAAACAAATTAGGAATACCTGCAAAAGTTGCAAGTGTAGAATATGATCCTAATAGAACAGCAAATATTGCTTTATTACATTATGTTGATGGAGAAAAAAGATACATTTTAGCTCCAAACGGATTAAAAAAAGGTGACACTGTGCTTGCAGGAGAAAATGCAGACATCAAACCAGGAAATGCATTAAAATTAAAAGATTTACCGGTTGGGACATTAATCCACAATGTTGAATTAATCCCAGGTAAAGGTGGACAATTAGCAAGATCAGCAGGAACTGCAGCAAGACTTGTAGCAAAAGAAGGAACATACTGCCACGTTGAATTACCATCAGGAGAATTAAGATTAATTCACAAAGAATGTTTCGCAACAGTTGGAGTTGTTGGAAACTCTGAACACTCATTAGTTTCTTTAGGAAAAGCTGGAAGAAACAGACACTTAGGTAGAAAACCTCACGTAAGAGGATCAGTAATGAACCCAGTGGATCACCCACACGGAGGAGGAGAAGGAAGATCACCTATAGGAAGAAAAGCACCAGTTACTCCTTGGGGTAAACCTGCTTTAGGTAAGAAAACTAGAGGTAAGAAAAATTCTGATAAATTCATCGTAAGAAAGAGAAAAAAATAGATTAGTGTTATAAAGTAAGGAGGAAAAATGGCTCGTTCATTAAAAAAAGGACCTTTTGCTGATCAATATTTATTCAAAAAAATTGAAGCACAAGGATCAAACAAAGCGGTTATTAAAACATGGTCAAGAAGATCAACTATATTTCCACAATTTATAGGATATACATTTGCAGTTTATAACGGTAAAAAACATATACCTGTATATGTAACTGAGGAAATGGTTGGACACAAATTAGGAGAATTTGCTCCAACAAGAACTTACCATGGACACGGTAAAGATAAGAAAAAATAAAATCTAGATAAATAAGAAAGAGTAAAATCTTACAACTTTATATGAAAGGAGAAAACGCATGCCAGCAGTAGCTAAATTACGTTATCAAAGATTAAGTCCTCAAAAAGCTAGATTAGTAGCTGATATTGTAAGAGGAAAAGATGCATTACTTGCATTAAACATTTTAAGATTCACAAATAAAAAAGCAGCTCCATTAATAGAGAAAACATTAAGATCTGCAATTGCAAACGCAGAACATAACTTAGGATTAAACCCTGAAAACTTAATAGTTTCAAAAGTATTAATAGATAAAGGGCCTGTATTAAAAAGAATGAACCCAAGAGCAATGGGAAGAGCAGATATTATAAGAAAACCACTTGCACACATAACTGTTGAAGTGGATGTAAAATAAGAGTACATAAGGAGGTAAGTCTGTGGGACAAAAAGTAGATCCTAGGGGCATAAGAATCGGTATTGTTAAGACATGGGATTCAAAATGGTTTGCCAAAAAAGGAAAAGAATATTTAAATAATTTTCACGAAGATTTAAAAATAAGAGAATACATTAAGAAAAACTACTACCAAGCTGGAATTTCTTCAATAGCTATTGAAAGAGTTTCTGAAAATGAAGTAACTGTAATAGTTTCTACTGGAAAAGCAGCAGTATTAATTGGTAGAAAAGGTGCTGAAATTACAGCATTAAGAGCAAAATTAGAAAAAATGACAGGAAAAAAAGTTTTTGTTAAAGCTTTAGAAATTAAAAACCCTAACAGAGATGCACAATTAGTAGCAGAAAGTATTGCAACAGCTATTGAAAAACGTGTGGCTTATAAGAGAGCAGTACAACAAGCTGTTCAAAGAGCTGAAAAAGCTGGAGTATTAGGAATTAAAGTAATGACTTCTGGAAGATTAAACGGAGCAGAAATAGCAAGAAGTGAATGGACTTTATCAGGAAGAGTACCATTACATACATTAAGAGCAGATGTTGATTATGCAACAGCAACAGCTCATACAACATATGGAGCATTAGGGATCAAAGTATGGATCTTTAATGGTGAAGTTTTACCTACTAAGAAGGAAGGGGGAACAGAATAGTGTTAATACCTAAAAGAACTAAATATAGAAAACAATTTAGAGGAAGCATGGGAGGTATAGCAACTAAAGGAAACTATGTAGCATTCGGTGATTTCGGATTAGCTGCTAAAGAATTTGGTTGGATTACTTCTAGACAGATAGAAGCATGCCGTATTACAATAAATAGAACATTTAAAAGAGAAGGAAAAATTTGGATAAGAATTTTCCCTGATAAACCTTATACAAAGAGACCTGAAGGAACAAGAATGGGTAAAGGTAAAGGTAACGCTGAAGGTTGGGTAGCAGTTGTTAAAACTGGTAAAGTAATGTTTGAAGTTGGTGGAGTATCAGAAGAGAAAGCCAAAGAAGCATTAAGAAAAGCTGGACACAAACTACCTATCAAAGTTAAATTCGTAAGAAAAGAAGTAGGTGGTGATAAGTAATGACAGTTAAAGAAGTTAGAGATTTAGATTTAAATCAGTTAGAATCACAAGTAAAAGAATTAAAACATGAATTGTTTAATTTAAAGCTACAAAAAACTCTTGGACAATTACAAAACACAGCACAAATTAGAAAAGTAAAAAGAGACATAGCTAGAATGAAAACAATCTTAACAGAAAAAACTGGAAAATAGGAGGATTCTCACGTGGAAAGAAACGAAAGAAAAGTCAGAGAAGGAATCGTAGTTTCTGATAAAATGGATAAAACAGTAGTAGTTGTAGAAAATACGATGAAACTGCACAAATTATATAAAAAGAGAGTAAAAACTTCTAAAAGATATAAAGCTCATGATGAGTTAAACGAATGTCGTGTAGGAGATAAAGTAAGAATAATGGAAACTAGACCTTTAAGTAAAGATAAAAACTGGAGAGTAGTTACAATCTTAGAAAAGGCAAAATAATTTAATAGATATTATTATTAAATGGGAGGAGGAACTATTAAATGGTTCAACAACAAAGTATACTTAATGTTGCTGATAACACAGGAGCTAAAAAAATCATGGTTATTAGAGTATTAGGTGGATCAAGAAGAAGATTCGGTAGAATAGGAGACGTTGTTGTAGCATCTGTAAAAGAAGCTATACCTAATGGAAGTGTTAAAAAGGGAGACGTTGTAAAAGCAGTTATAGTTAGAACTAAAAAAGAAGTTAAAAGAGTGGATGGTTCATATATAAAATTTGATGATAATGCAGGTGTTATCTTAAATGCGTCACTAGAAATGAAAGGGACGAGAATTTTTGGACCTGTTGCAAGAGAATTAAGAGCGAAAAACTTTATGAAAATAGTGTCACTTGCACCAGAAGTACTTTAGGAAGGAGGAATTTTTTGTGATTAAATCTAAAATAAAATCAGTTCCTAAAAAATTACACGTTAAAACTGGAGATACAGTTGTAGTAATTAGTGGAAGAAGTAATAATGACAAAAGAAGTAATAAATCTTCTCAAATGGGAGATAAAGGAAAAATAGGAAAAGTTTTAAAAGTATTCCCTAAACTTGGAAAAGTTGTAGTTGAAGGTGTAAACGTTAAGAAAAAACATTTAAAACCTAATGCTATGAACACACAAGGTGAGATTGTAGAAAGAGAAGTACCAATTTTCTCATCTAAAGTAATGTTATGGGACGAAAGTGTAAAAAGCGCAACAAGAGTAAGATATGAAATTAAAGACGGTAAAAAAGTAAGAATTTCAGTTAAATCAGGACAAGAAATATAAGGGAAGGAGGATACCTAAATGTCTACAAAATATATGCCTAGATTACAAAAAGCATACAAAGAAACTATGGTATCAGCATTAATGAAAGAATTAGGACTTTCTAACATTATGGAAGTACCTAAATTAGATAAAATAATAGTAAACATGGGGCTTGGAGAAGCAGTAAACAACCCTAAATTAATAGATACAGCAGTTAAAGAATTAGCACAAATTACAGGACAAAAACCAGTTGCAAGAAAAGCTAGAAGATCTGAAGCTGGATTCAAATTAAGAGAAGGTCAATTAATAGGTGCAAAAGTAACTTTAAGAAAAGAAAAAATGTATGAATTCTTAGATAGATTAGTAAGTGTTACTTTACCAAGAGTAAGAGACTTCGAAGGAGTTTCATCTAAAGGATTCGATGGAAGAGGAAACTACACTTTAGGATTAAAAGAACAAATCATCTTCCCAGAAATCGAGATTGATAAAGTTGATAAAGTATTAGGGATGGGAATTACATTCGTAACAACTGCTAGAACTGATGAAGAAGGAAGAGCATTATTAAGAGCATTTGGAATGCCATTTGCAAAATAATAAGGAGGTGCAAAAGAATTTATGGCTAAAAAAGCAATGGTTCAAAAAAATCTAAAAATTGAAAAAACAATAGATAAATATGCAGCTAAAAGAGCTGAATTAAAAGCAAGAGCTAAACAAGGAGATAGAGAAGCACTTATCGAATTATCTAAATTACCTCGTAATGCATCACCTACAAGACTTAGAAATAGATGTCAAGTAAATGGTAGACCAAGAGGATTTATGAGAGAATTCGGAATATCAAGAGTAATGTTTAGACAATTAGCTGGTGAAGGTATGATACCTGGAATCAAAAAATCAAGCTGGTAATATTTGAGAGGAGGACAAACATGCATTTAACAGATCCTATTGCAGATATGTTAACAAGAATTAGAAATGCTAATATTGCAAAACATGATAAAGTTGCAATACCATTTTCTAAAATTAAAGAAAGTATCGCAAATATATTAAGAAATGAAGGATATATATCAGAATACGAAATCAAAGAAGAAGGAAGTATAAAAGATATAGTTGTAACTTTAAAAACTGTTGACGGTGAACAAGTTATAAAAGGATTAAAAAGAATTTCTAAACCTGGAAGAAGAGTATACTCTTCAGTAGAAAGCTTACCAAAAGTATTAGGTGGTTTAGGGATAGCTATCGTTACTACACCTAAAGGTGTTTTAACTGATAAAGAATGCAGAAAGCAAAGTGTTGGTGGAGAGGTTCTTTGTTACATTTGGTAATATAACCTAGACACTTCTGGAAATTTACGCATATAAGGAGGAGAATAATGTCAAGAGTAGGTAAAAAACCTATTACTATACCTAACGGTGTAGAAATTACAAATGAAGGTAATGTTTATACAGTAAAAGGACCTAAAGGAACTTTAACTAGAGAACTTTCTTCAGAAATTAAAGTAAATATTGAAAATAATGAAATAACTTTTGAAAGACCAAATGACTTACCTAATATTAGAGCATTACATGGAACTACAAGAGCTAATGTTAATAACATGGTAGTTGGAGTAAGTGAAGGTTTCAAAATTAAATTAGAGTTAGTTGGGGTTGGATACAGAGTAGCTGCAGCTGGTAAAGGGATCACTATGGCACTTGGATATTCACATCCAGTAGAAATAGCTCCAATTGAAGGAATTACATTCACTGTAGAAGGAAATACTAAATTAACTGTAGAAGGAATTGACAAACAATTAGTTGGTCAAGTTGCTTCAGATATCAGAGCTAAGAGAGCACCAGAACCTTATAAAGGTAAAGGGGTTAAATATGCAGATGAGAAGATAAGAAGAAAAGAAGGTAAGAAAGGATAGGAGGTAGTCTAAATGATTAAAAGAGTAGATAGAAACTTAGCAAGAGTTAGAAAACATAAAAGTATAAGAGTTAAAATCAGTGGAACACCTGAAAGACCTAGACTTACTGTTTATAGAAGTTTATCTAACATCTTCGCACAATTAATAGATGATACAACAGGTAAAACATTAGTTTCAGCTTCAACTATTGAAAAAGGAAACAAAGTTGAACACGGTTCAAATGTAGAAGCTGCAAAATTAATAGGAACAAGAATAGCTGAAAAAGCTAAAGCTGCTGGAATTACTAAAGTAGTATTCGATAGAAGCGGATACATTTATACTGGAAGAGTAAAAGCCTTAGCAGACGCTGCAAGAGAAGCAGGATTAGAATTCTAATAGGATAGGAGGATTTATTTTGGCAAGAGAAGTTAAAACTAACGAATACAAAGAAAAACTTTTAAGAATTAGTAGAGTTTCTAAAACTGTTAAAGGGGGAAGAAGAATTTCATTCTCAGTACTAGCAGCAGTTGGAGACGAAAACGGAAAAGTTGGAATAGGATTAGGAAAAGCAAACGGAGTACCTGAAGCAATTAGAAAAGCTATTGCAGGTGCTAAGAAAAATATGATAACAGTATCATTAAAAGGTGGAACATTACCACACGAACAAATAGGTAAATTTAACGCTACATCAGTTTTATTAAAACCAGCTTCAAAAGGGACTGGGGTTATCGCTGGGTCAGCAACAAGGGAAATTTTAGAATTAGTAGGTGTTACTGACGTACTAACTAAAATCAGAGGATCTAAAAATAAAGATAATGTTGCAAGAGCTACATTAGATGGATTAAAAAAATTAAGATCAATTGAAAAAGTTGCTAAACTTAGAGGAAAAACTGTAGAAGAAATTTTAGGATAAGGCTAGGAGGATAGATTAATGACTAAAGTAAATATAACACTTGTAAAAGGAATTAATGGAAGAAAGCCTAACCATATCGCAACAATTAAATCTTTAGGTTTAAGAAAAATTGGTCAAACAGTTGAACACAATTTGACTGCAGATATAGAAGGTAAAATTAAATTAGTTTCTTATTTAGTTAAAGTAGAGGAGGTTTAAATCAATGAATCTTAATGAATTAAGACCTGCCGAAGGATCAAAAAGAGATAGAAAGAGAATCGGTAGAGGACATGGAACTGGTTGGGGTAAAACTGCTGGTAAAGGTCACAATGGACAAAAACAAAGATCAGGTACTTATGTATCAGCTGCGTTTGAAGGAGGGCAAATGCCTTTAATCAGAAGAGTTCCTAAAAGAGGATTCTCAAATTCTGTATTCCAAAAAGACATGGTAGTAATCAACTTAAAAGACATAGTAGACAAATTTAATGATGGTGAAGAAGTAACTTTAGAATCTTTATTAGAAAGAAGAGTAGTTAAAAACGCTGGATTCATTACTAAAGAAGATGGAGAAAGAGTATACACTTCATTATTAAAAGTTATAGGTAATTACGAATTAGAAAAAGCTTTAAAAGTTAAAGCACACAGAGTATCTAAAGGTGCTCAAGAAGCAATTGAAAAATTCAATGGAACAGTTGAATTATTAGAAATCAAATCATTTGCAAATGTAGCAGGAAACGCTAAAGAAGTTAAGGGAGAGTAAGTTTAACTTACTTTTTTCCTGTTTACATAAAATTATAGAATAGAGGTGATTTCTTTGACATTTAAAGAAGCAATAGTAACAAGATTCCAAGCCATGATAACAACTCATGAGCTTAGAAAAAGAGTATTGTTTACTTTAGGATGTTTTTTAGTTGCTAGAATTGGTATACATATTCCAGTTCCAGGAATTAATATGGAATTATTCAGAGATTTTACTGGTGGAAGTAGTTTAGCTCAATTTTTAAACCTGTTTACAGGGGGAGCTGTACAAAGAGCATCAATATTCTCATTAGGAATAACGCCTTACATTAATGCCTCAATTGTTTTCCAAATTTTAGGTGTATTATGGCCAAGAATTGAAGAAATGCAAAAAGAGGGTGGAAAAGAAGCAGAGAAAATTACACAATGGACTAGATATTTAACTATAGTTACTACAATATTCCAGTCAGCTGGTATTGCGTTCCTATTACAATCTAACAACTTAGTTAGAGATCCAGGAACAATATTTGTATTAACTACAGTAGTATTAATTACTGGAGGAACTGCGTTCCTAATGTGGTTATCAGAAAGAATATCTATAAAAGGTATAGGGAATGGAACTTCAATGTTAATATTCCTAAATATCGTTTCAAACTTACCTCAAGTTGTTAAAGGAACTATAGATCAATTAAGAACTTCAGGAAGAGGTCCAGCACTTGGATATATTTCACTATTATTATTTGTTGCTATTATTATGATAATGGTAGTAATACAATTAGGGGAAAGAAGAATACCTATACAATATGTAGGTAAATCAAGCAGAGGAGTTGGAAATATGCAACAACCTTCTGTAGTTGGAAGAAAAACATATCTTCCTGTTAAAATAAATATTGCAGGAGTTATGCCTATAATCTTTGCATCAATGATTATGGCTGTACCTTCAGCTGTTATACCTCTAATTAAAGACCAAGCTAAACAAGCATATTTATTAAACTTATTTGGGCCAAAAGGATGGGCTTACTTATTACTTACTGTAATATTAATAGTATTATTCTCATTCTTCTATACTGCAATAGTATTTGATCCAGATAAAATTGCAGATAGCTTAAAACAAAGTGGAGGAAGTATTCCTTTAAAAAGAGCTGGTAAAGAAACATCTGATTTCTTAGAATATGTAGCAACAAGAATTACATTTGGTACAGCAATATTTTTAGCTATACTAGGTATATTACCAAACATTTGGTTTGGATATGTACTAAATATCCCAGTTATGTTAGGTGGTACAAGCTTACTAATCCTAGTTGGGGTAGCAGTAGAATTAATACAAAATATTGATTCACATATGGCGACACAAAAATATAAAGGATTTAATAATGTTAGAAGAAGAAGATAATACTTCTTCTTTTTTATATTAAAAAAACTTAGAAAAAACTTAGTAATTCTGTTGACAAAATTTAGAAAATTTGATAATATAAGTTAAACAATAGCAAAGCTATTAATAAAAAGGAGAATGGAGAGATTATTATGAACAAAAAAATGTTATTAACTTTATTAGGTGTTTCAAGCTTAGCTCTTGCAGCATCACCATTTAATTTTGAAAATGCAAAACCACTTTCAATAGAAGTAGATACTAAAGGAACAGTATCAAACACTATAGTTGGTAAAAATTTTGATGCAAAAGATACTACATTCAAACACAACAACAAAGTAGTATTAGATGTATATGAATTTGCTAAAGTTACAGGAGAATTAGCTTATAAAGCTGGGAAAGCTGGAGCAGCTTTAGAACCTTCAGAAACAGGAGCAAAAGTTGAATTAAACTTTAAAAAATATGGAAATCCATATGTATCAATGTATGCAGATAAGACATTAACTTTAGGATATAAAAATGAAGGAAAAGTAAATAAAGTTAAAGTTAATGGAGATGCTGAATATAAATTATCAAATGAATTCAAAACTCATACATTAAAAGTTGGAGCAGGTTCTGAATATACAATTAATCCTAAAACAAATGCGAAAGCAAGAGTAGAATTAAAATACAATGTTACTCCAAGTACAAAAAAACATATTGTAACTCCAAAAGTTAGTGGAGAAGTTACTTACAAACATTCAGATATGTTATCTGTTACAGGATCTACAGAAGTTTCAATACCAATAACAGTTTTAAATAAAGATGTTACACCTGGTTTAGATACTAAAACAATTGTATCTACAGAAATTAAACCAATTAAAAACTTAACTGTTAATGGAAAAGTTGAATTAGGAACAGCAACTACATTTGTTAAAGCTGGTTCTTCATTAAATATTAATACTACAGTAACTGGATCATTAGAATCTGGAGTAGCATATGACATTACTAAAGAAATTCATACAGTAGATAGATTGGTAATTACACCAAGCTTCGATGCTAAATTAGCATTTGGTGGATTAGGGTTATCATTAACTCCAGCTGTTGAAGCTAAATATGAAATAATTAAAAACTTAAAAGTTAATGCTAAAGCTGAAACTGGAATTAACTTTGGTAAAACTGTTTCAAATAAATATGGGTATTTAAATTCAACACCAAGCTTAAAAGTAGGATTAAACTATAAATGGTAATAAATAAATAGGCTTTTTTGATATGTACCTAGAATCCTGGACACATATGAATTAGGCTATGGAAATGGATGTTTCCCTGTACTTAACAGGAGGCATCCATTTTGTTTTAGCCTGTATTCTTTTATTGCCTTTGAAAATTCTTCAAAAGATTTATACTTGTATTCTTAACCATAATACATTTCTAGTTTTAATCTAGCAAAAAATACTCCATCACTGCTTTTTCTTGACATAGATTGTCTAATATTATATTTTTTCAATTCATTTATATACCACCCTTGATCTGAATAAAATATCAAATTTTCAATATTAGGGTATTTTTTAAATGCTTTCTTAAGCATTCTAGATACTAATTCTAAATTAGGACTCAATGAAATATGATATGAGATTATTTCATTACTATACATATCTAGTATTGGAGAAAAGTAACATTTACCCCATTTAAATGAAAATTTAGATATATTTGTACTACATTTTTGTAACGGTGCTGTTGCATTAAAGTCTCTATCAATTATATTTGTAGCAACCTTTCCTACCTCTCCTTTATATGAACGATATTTACTCTTAGGCCTTCTAACTAATAGTCCTATTTTATTCATTAATCTTTGAACTTTTTTATGGTTAATCTTATACCCTAAATTCAATAACTTTCTATGTACTCTGCCTACTCCATATCTACCTTCTACTACATCTATTTTACTAATTTCATATAATATGTAGATTTTGGTATACAGGTAGCTTTCAATAAATATTTTAGTTTATACAGTGTCTAATTTTATTTTTAAATGTTTTTGTACTTACACTATCTGGTGTTTCTGGATAAATTCATTTTTTGTACATTTCAACACATTTCTTTTTAAATTCAAAACTGTAACACATAAAAATACCCTCCTTACTGCTTTGTCCAGTAAAGAGGGTACATATCACATATAAATGAGCCCAATTTTTATTCATATTTTTTTACTATCCATCTTTTTTTACCTTTTTTACTATCCTCTAATTCTTCAGACACTAAAAACTTCCCATACTTTCTTATAGTTAATATATCTTGATGTTTTATCTCTTTATTCTTTTCTTTACATACTTCATAGTCTATTTGTACAAGTCCTGCCTCTATAAGTTCAACGGCCTTATTTCTTGATAAATTAGTAATATCACTAACAAAATTATCTAATCTATTAGAACTAATATTAATTTTAATATCTTTAAAGTTGTATTTAAAATTGTTCCTATTGCTTAAACTGATCTTGCAATCATTTTTACCAATAGAAGTTAGGTTATTTATTACAAAGTTTAATATACTATTAGATATTAATACATATGCTGTATTATTTTCAACAAATATATCACCTATCATTTCTCTTTTAATATTTAGTTCCATAATTGATCCTAAAAAATCTTTATGAGTATATTCCCTAAACTTATTATTAACACTAATTTCTATAACACTAAAATCAAATTCAGGTTCATAGGGAGTAAAACAAATTTGTTTTCTATCATAACCTTCTAAATATGTATGTATATTTCCATATGTTTCAGTAAGTTTTTTATATATGTTAGGAGTTACAAAAATTTCTGTACATACCCCTATTTCATATTCTAAAGCCATATCAAGAGCATTAAATACTTTGATAGACATTTCATTATCTACAAATTTTTTTAAAAATTCTTCTCTATTTAATTTCATATCATCACCGCAAATATTTTAACATATATAACAAAGAATGTAAAATGTAAACACTTGCATACCTTATTTTTCTATAATTTAAACGTTTGCATAATCTTGACAATGGGGAAATTCAAGGTATAATATATTAAATATTTTGAAGGAGTTGTGATATATGAAGAAATCTTTTTTAGTAGCGATTTTAGTTTTGGGAGTATTAGGTAGAGCAGTAGGAAATGCAGAGTTATTATTACTTGATCAAAAAAATTATGATAATGCAGGTAATAGTGTTTGGAACGGAACATCAGATCAATCATTTGCTGTAGGTAATTACAATAAAGTTGATAGATTAGGTGATGGTAGAATATCTGAAAATGCATATATTTTTGGTAGAGAAAATGTTGTCTCAGGGTCATATGATCAAGTACTTGGATTAAATAATAAATTAAATGGAAGTAATTCAGTAGTAATTGGGAATAATAATACTGTAAATGAAGGAAAAGATCAAGAATCAGGACATGATGTGTATATTTTAGGTTCTAATGTTAATGTAGCAACAGGAGTTAAAAATGCTATAGTTTTAGGGAATAAATCAGTAGCAGTTGCAGGAGCTCTATCTTTAGGAGGAGTTGCAGCTGATGGAGAAAATATATCAAGAAAAATAGTAAATGTTAAAGCAGGAGATCTTACAGAAAATAGTAATGAAGTAGTAGTTGGTTCACAATTGTTTACTGAACAAGAGGAAAGAAAAGCTGCGTATAAAACTTTAGAAACTAGTATTAAAAACGAAACTTTAGCAAGACAAACAGCTGTTCAAAGTTTAGATGAAAGATTCTTAAGAGACGTTGAAAGAAAAGATAAATTAATTACAGACTTAAAAACAAGTGTTAAAACAATGGAAACTAATATCAGTAACGAAACTTTAGCAAGACAAACAGCTGTTCAAAGTTTAGATGAAAGATTCTTAAGAGCTGTTGAGAAAAAAGATAAACAAATAGCTGACTTAACAACAAAAATAACTGAAGAAGCAAAAGAAAGAGAAAAAGGAATAACTGCAGTTAATGAAAAAATTGCAGAATTAGAAACGATTAAAGCAGATAAAGTAGAAGTTAAAAAATTAATTGATCAAAAAGTAGATGGATTAGTATTTGAAAATTCTAACTTAGAAGTAAATAGAAAACTTAATGAAGTTAAAAAGGAAGTTGCATCAGCTGTAGCAATGGCAAATATTCCAGGTCTTGATCCAGGTGCTAAATTTGCATTAGGTGCTGCATTTAGTACAACTAATGGAAATAGTGCATTTGCTATGGGTGTAAATGGTAAATTAGGAAACTTTGGATATAAGGCAAGCCTAGGGATAGGGGGAGTTAAAAATATAAACTTTGGAGCAGGAGTTTCATATAACTTTGGTAAAGTAGAAAATGAGAATAAAGCATTAAATGAAAAAGTAAATAAATTAGAACAAGAATTAAATGAATTAAAAAATATGCTTAAAAAATAGGAATAGGCCTCATGTGATTGAGGCCTATTTATTTACCATATTCTTAATCTTTTTTCTTTAGCTAAGTACATGTTATCGTTTTCATTGATATTGAATGCTTCATAAAAATCATCTAAATTTTTAGGTTGCATATTAGCACGTATCTCACAAGGAGAATGTACATCCATTGATAATAAAAGGTTAGTGTATTCAGGTGTTGATTTAAATGCCCAACTTTTTGCCCATGATATAAAGAAGTTTTGAATAGAATATTCATCATGTTCTTTTAATGCTTCTAGAGCACAACTTAAACCACCAAGATCTGCAATATTTTCAGAAACAGTTAACTTACCATTTACATGCCCATCTTGGAAAGGAATATTATCAAATTGTTCTATAACTTTTTTTGTTAACTCGTTAAATTTTTTGAAATCTTCTTCATCCCACCAATTATTTAAATTTCCAAATTCATCAAATTTTGCTCCATTATTATCGAATGCATGAGATATTTCATGAGCGATAATAGCTCCTATTGATCCATAATTTGAAGATTTGTCTCTATTTAAATTATAGAAAGGTTCTTGTAATATAGCAGCAGGAAAACATATTAGATTTTTTGTAGGGTGGTAATATGCATTTACCATAGCAGGACTCATATCCCATTTTTTTCTATCTACAGCTTCTGTTAATTTCTTAAAGTTTTTAACTATAGCTACTCTAATTATGTTTAAATTATTATCAAAATATGAATGATCTTCTCTTACTATATATTTCTTATATTTACTATCATATTCTTCAGGATAACCTATTAAAATATCCATAGTTTCTATTTTCTTTATTGCTTTTTCTATAGTAGATTTCTTTAACCATGTATTTTCATTTAATCTCTTTTTGTATGTTGTTATTATTTTTTTAACTATATCTAAAACATCTTCTTTTGCTTCATTACCAAAATATTTTTTAGCATAGAAATCACCTACAACACCAGAAAAAATGCTAGAACAATAATTGAAACTATATTTCTTTAAATCTAGTGATTTATCTTTTCCTAAAATAAAGTTAGAGTATTTTTCTCCTAATAATCTTAGTTCTTCTGTTAATAGTGAAGTATTATTTAAAATATATTTAACTATCATCCAAGATTTAAGTAATTCAAAGTTTTCAGGGTTAACAAACTTATCAATATTTTCAAAATATCTAGGTTCGGTAACTATTACAGTTTCTACCTTTTTATTAAATATCTTATTAATCACATCTAGTATGTGTATGTTATTACTATAGTTTGCAATGTCATCTAAATTTTTAGGGTTATATGATTTATAATAATCGGCTTTTTCTGTTGGTGACTTTATATATTCAATAAAAGATAAATCATATTTAATTGTATTTTCAACATGTTTTATACTTTCTTCATTACTAAAGAAATGATTCATAACTTCTATAGCCATTTCTCTATATTTCTCTAAATATATTTCTTTTTTATTACTATAATATGTATCTTTATTAGGTAAAATACTTGATGCAATATATAGATAAAGAGAATGAGTATTAGAATCATTCATATCTATTTGTACTGATGGATTAAATGGTAGAGGATAATCATTACAAATTAAATGAAATAATTTTGAGTTAAGAGTATCAAAATTATCTATTTCTAAAAGAAAATCTATCATTTTTTTAATAGGAGTTATTCCATATTTTTTTCTTTTTTCAATATTAATTGCTTGTTTATATAATTTTACAAAATTGCCCATTTCTTTATTAGGTACAGCATCAAAATTAGTTAAAAAATTATCTAGCTCAGATAAAATAATATCTTCTGTTTTAAAATCTAATTGTGAAAATGAACTAGTATTAGTTCTTCCTTCAGGTATTTCAGTCTCTTCTAGCCATTTTGAATTTACTGCTAAATACAAATTATTTCTTATTTCTTTCATAAGTTCCTCCTTGTTTAATAAGATTATACCACGAATATTATTCTTTTAAAAGATTAAAAAATATGGTAAAATACGTATGAGGTGATTAAAATGATGAAATTTTTGAGTTATATTTTTTTAGCATTTGCTGTTGTTTCATGTACTTCAGTAGATGAATATTTAAAAGACAGAAATTTGATTACACAAAACGATCATATTAAATATGTTGAGATAAAAGAAAAAAAAGAAGAAGTAAAAAAACAAGAAGTTAAAGATACTAAGGTAGTAAAAAAAGAAGAACCTAAAAAAGCAGAGACTATTAAAATACAAAAGAAAACAGAAATTGTAGAAAAGAAAGAGGAAGTTAAAAAGAAAACTCCTGTAGTTACTCCAGCTAAAAGTGAGTCTGAAATTAAAGCGAATATTATTAAATCAGATAATCCGATAAAACCAAAAGAAGTTAAAAAAGAAGAACCTAAGAAAGTTGAAAACAAGGTTGTAGAAACAAAAGCTGAAGTTAAACCTGTAGAGAAAAAGGAAGTAGTACAAGTTGAAGTTGTAACTTCTAAGATTGAAGAAACTACAGTAAAATTTGATGATACTGATTTAAAGATTGTTAAATTTATTGCTGAACAAGTAGTAGAAAATGAAGAACAGATTAAGAGAAAAACTGTAGAAAGTATACAAAGATTAGAGTCTAAAGGATATAAATATTCTGCTAGAGAATTTTTAGCTAAGGCTTACGATAATATTAAGAAAACTAATGTAAACTCATATATACTTGCTGCAGCTAGAGTAATGAATAGTATAGAAAGAGATGGAAGATAATGAGACTAGATAAATTTTTAAAAGTTACTAGGGTTGTTAAGAGAAGAACTATAGCTAACGAATTATGTGATTCTGGTAATGTATCAGTAAATGGAGATACAAAAAAAGCTCTTTATTCTGTTAAAGAAGGAGATAAAATAGATATTAAATTCTATAACAGAAACTTTGTGGTTAACGTATTAAAATTACCACCTGAATCATTAAGAAAAGAAGATATAGAGATGTATATTAAAATAGAAGAAATTAAATAAAAGCACGAGATTATTTCTCGTGCTTTTCTAATTCTAATAAGTATCTTTTTATATATTCCCCACCGTTATATCCACCTAAACTACCATTTTTATTAATAACTCTATGACAAGGAATGATAATTGGTATAGGGTTCTTGTTATTAGCTCCACCAACAGCTCTACATGACTTTTCATTATTTATTTCCTTAGCTATATCTTTATAGCTTTTAGTATTACCGTATGGAATCTTTACTAATGTATTCCATACACTTTTTTGAAAATCAGTTCCTTCAAATTTTAGTGGGAGCTCAAAAACTTTTCTATCCCCATTAAAGTATTCTAAAAGTTGTTTTTTAACTTTCCTAGATAGATTATTTTCAATATATTTTTTCTTTTTATTCACATTAATATTTATTTCTATCAAATGAGTTTCATCACAGATTATTTCAATACAGCCTAGTACTTTATTTTCTATATATGATATATACATTATCTTATAGTAAACCTTATGCTATTGTTATTAAATATATTAAGTGAATAAATAAGGTTATTATCATAGATTAAAGTTACAGTATCCTTGTTGTGTTCAAACTCTTTAAACATATTTAAAACTATTGCTTTTGATTCAATTTCTTTAATATCACTATCTGAAATCTGTACCATTAGAGATATTATCTCAGTAATATCTTCTAAATCCTCTTTCTTAGCATTAGAGAAATTAAATACTAATTGTGTAACTTCAAAATCATTGTATTGTATTATGAAGTATGATTCAGTATATCCAAAAATTTGTGAATAGAAATATATATTTGAGTCCACTTCTTTATTAACGAATTTACTTACATCGTATTTAGTTGGACCATATTTTTTATTAAATTCTTCAATAACATTGTCAAGTAACATGTTTTTAAATATATTCTTATTTACACTCTCTATAGCTATGGTATTATTATTTGTTGATATTACGAATCTATTAAATACAAAAATAGTACTTGAAAGTATAATAATAGCTAGGAAAAATCTTAATTTATTATTCAAAATATCACCTCTTGATTCATTTTAACATTTTAGTATTTTTTATTCAATAAGTGATATAAAAAAATATATGAAAAATAGATGGATAAATCTATTAAAAAGCTAGTAAAAATCAATAAAATATGATATAATTTAAGTAATAAAAAATATATTAAAATGGAGGAATTATGTCGAAAAAAAATTATGGTGGAGAAAGCATCACGGTCTTAGAGGGATTAGATGCCGTAAGAGTAAGACCAGGGATGTATATAGGGACAACTTCTTCAAGAGGATTACATCATCTAGTATGGGAAATAGTAGATAATAGTATAGATGAGGCTCTTGCAGGAGTATGTGATACAATCACAGTTAAAATGCTTCCAGATTCAGAAATAGAGATTTCAGATAATGGTAGGGGAATACCTACAGAAATGCATAAATCAGGAAAATCAACACTAGAAGTAGTAATGACAGTACTTCATGCTGGAGGTAAATTTGATAATTCTAACTATCAATTCTCAGGAGGATTACATGGAGTTGGAGTTTCAGTAGTTAATGCTCTTTCAGATAGATTAGAAGCTACAGTTACAAGAGATGGTAAAGTTGTAAGACAAATATTCTCAAGAGGAAATGCAATTACAGAAGCTTTAGAAATTGGAAAAGCACCAGCTAAAGCACATGGAACTACAATTAAATTTAAACCAGATGCAACTATCTTTGAAACTATATTATTTGATTATGATATATTACAAAGAAGACTTAAAGAGTTAGCTTATCTAAACAAAGGAATAAAAATAGTATTAATAGATGCTAGAAAACCTGAAAAAGTTAAAGAAGAAACTTTCCACTTTGAGGGTGGTATAGTAGACTTCGTTACTGAACTTGTTGGTGATGATAAGATAATAGATGAAGTAATCTATATGAAAGATAGAGTGATGCTTTCAGAAGGTGAAGTAGATGATGAAGGTAACCCTATTCCTGATAAATATTCAGAAGTAGAAATAGCTTTAATATATAAGAACTCACAATCTACAGTAGAGTATTCATTTGTTAATAATATTAATACTACAGATGGAGGAACTCACGTTTCAGGATTAAGAAGTGCTTTAACTAGAACGATTAATGATTTAGCTAAAGAAGCTAATAGTAAGAATGAATTTAAAGGTGAGGATGTAAGGGAAGGATTAGTATATGTACTAAGTTTAAAATTCCCAGAACCACAATTTGAGTCACAAACTAAATCAAAACTTGGATCTTCTGAAGCTACAAGTATAGTATCAGGAGTAGTAGGAAATAAACTTAAAATGTATTTAGAAGATCATCCTAAAGATTGTAAGGTTATAGTTGATAAAATAGCTATATCTAAACAAGCAAGGGAAGCTGCTAAAAGAGCAAGAGATCTAGTTACTAAGAAAAATGAATTTAGTTTAGGGGGACTTCCTGGAAAACTTGCTGACTGTCAATCTAAAGACCCTTCAGCTTCAGAAATATTCATAGTCGAAGGAGATTCAGCGGGTGGATCAGCAAAACAAGGAAGATTTAAAGAATTCCAAGCAATACTTCCATTACGTGGAAAGATATTAAACGTTGAGAAATCAAATGAACATAAGATATTAGAAAATTCAGAAATTAAAGCTATGATTACAGCTTTTGGTGCTGGATTTGGAGATAAGTTTGATATAGAGAAATTAAGATATCATAAGATAATAATAATGACCGATGCCGATGTCGATGGTGCACATATTAGAACACTTATGCTTACATTCTTCTATAGATACTTAAGAGAATTAATCAATAATGGGCATGTATATATAGCTCAACCACCTTTATATAAAATTACAACTAAGAGTGGTAAAAAAGAACAAGTTAAATATGCATATTCTGATGAGCAGTTAAAATCTATAACTAGAGTACTTGATGAAAAATTAGGTCAAGATAACAATGGTAAGAATAGGTATAACGTGCAAAGATATAAAGGGTTAGGAGAAATGAATCCAGATCAGTTAAAAGAAACTACTATGGATCCAGATATCAGAACTTTATTAAAAGTTACACTTGAAGATGCACAATATGCAGATAAGATGTTCTCTATACTAATGGGAGATAAAGTAGAACCAAGAAGAGAGTTTATAGAAGAACATGCAAATTACGTAAGAAACTTAGATATATAGGGAGGTTGAAATGGCAGATTTATTCGATAATGAAGATGAAATAATAGAAGATATAGACTCGACATTAGATCAGGACAGTCAAAGTGCAATAGAAGCAGTAATGCAACAGACTCAAATGTCAAATGAACAGTTAATATATATAGAAGATGAGATTAAAGCATCTTATCTAGATTACTCTATGAGTGTTATAGTTTCAAGGGCCTTACCGGATGTAAGGGATGGATTAAAACCAGTACACAGAAGAATACTATACGCTATGGATGAATTAAAAATGTATCATAATACTCCATTTAAAAAGTCAGCAAGACTAGTTGGGGAAGTATTAGGTAAGTATCACCCACATGGTGATAGTGCAGTATATAACTCTATGGTTAGAATGGCACAAGATTTCAATACTAGATATATGCTAGTAGATGGACATGGAAACTTTGGATCTATAGATGGAGATTCTGCAGCAGCGATGAGATATACTGAGGCAAGAATGTCAAAAATTGCTGAAGAAATGCTAGTAGATATCAATAAAGATACTATAGATTGGAGAAAAAACTTTGATGAAAGTTTAGATGAACCAACAGTATTACCTGCTAAATTACCAAACCTATTATTAAATGGTACTACAGGGATAGCAGTAGGTATGGCAACTAATATACCACCTCATAATTTAGGAGAATTATCTGATGGAATAGTTGCATTAATAGATAATAGAGATATTACTATAGATGAATTAATAACTCATGTTAAAGGTCCTGATTTCCCTACAGGTGGTATTATCTATGGTAAAGCTGGAATATATTCAGCATATAGAACAGGTAGAGGTAAAGTAAGAGTAAGTGCAAGAACTGAAATTGTTACTGATAAAAAAGGAAAACAAAGTATAGTTATTACAGAATTACCTTATCAAATTAATAAATCTAACTTAATTAAGAGAATAGGTGAATTAGTTAAGGATAAAGTAATTACTGGTATATCTGATTTAGCTGATTTATCAAGTTTAGATGGAATTAGAATAGTTATAGATATTAAAAGAGGAGAAGAAGCAGAAATAGTACTTAATAAATTACTTAAATTTACTGACTTACAATCTACTTTTGGTATCATAATGTTAGCATTAGTTAATAATGCGCCTAAGATATTAAATCTAAAAGAAATATTAGAAAAATACTTAGAACATAGATATGATGTTATTACAAGAAAAACAATATTTGATTTAAATAAAGCTAAAGATAGAGCACATATATTAGAAGGATTAAGAAAAGCACTTGATCATATAGATGAAATTATTGCTACTATTAGAGGAAGTAAAACAAGAGCTTTAGCTAAGGAATCATTAATAGCTAAATTTGCATTTACTGAAATACAAGCAGATGCAATACTTGAAATGAGATTACATAGATTAACAGGTCTAGCAAGAGAAGAAATAGATGCTGAATATGATAAATTAATGATGTTTATTGCAGATCTTGAAGATATACTTGCTAAAGATGAGAGAAAATATGCAATTATCAAGGAAGAAGTATTAGAATTAAAACAAAAATATGGAGATCCAAGAAGAACAGCTATTGAAGAAGATAGAAATGAAATAAATATAGAAGACTTAATCAAGAATGAAGATGTAATAGTTACTATAACTAAGAGAGGATATGCAAAACGTATGTCACTTGATAGCTATAAAGCGCAAAAAAGAGGTGGAAAAGGAGTATCTAATACTACAACTATCGAAGATGATGTGCTAAAAGACCTATTTACAGCTAAGACGCTTGATACTTTAATGGTATTTAGTGATAAAGGTAAAGTATATTCTATTAAAGTTTACGAAATACCTGAAGTAAGTAAACAAGCTAGAGGTAAATTAATAGGAAATATTATAGAGCTTGATGAAAACGAAAAAATTTCAGTAATAATACCAGTTGATGAAGTAGAAAATGATAATAGAGATTTAATATTTATTACTAGAAATGGTATAGCTAAGAAAACTAAGATTTCTGAGTTTAAAACTATTAATAGAAATGGTAAGATAGCTATTTCATTTAAAGAAGATGAAGATGAAGTTAAATTCGTTGGTATTACTTCTGGAAGTGAAAAAGATGAAATCTTCATATCTACTAAAGGTGGTATGGCAGTAAGATTTAAAGAAGAAGATATACGTTCTATGGGAAGAACTGCTGCAGGAGTTAGAGCAATTAAATTAAATGCTGGAGATGAAGTAGTTTCTGCTGATGTAATTTATACAGATAATAACGTAGAAGAAATGAGCGTATTAAGTGTAACTTCTTTAGGAATAGGGAAGAAAACATTACTTTCTGAATACAACACTATCAAGAGAGGTGGAAAAGGAGTTAAAAACTATAACCTTGAAAGAAGAAGTAAAGAAGAAAGTGAAAATCATTTCGTAGTTTATTCAACTATAATAGATCCTACTGATGAAAATTCAGAAAATATGGAATTAGTTGCAATATCAACTACAGGAACAGTAATACGTATTAAGATTAAAGATCTTCCAGTAGTAGGAAGAAACAGTAAAGGTGTTAAAATACAATCTCTTAAATATAAAGAATACCTAGTATCAGCTGATAGAGTTGCTGCTGAAAATTCTGAAGAAGAGGAAATAGTTGAAGAATAGGAGTGATGGTATGAATATGAAAAGATTCTTGTTTTTACTAACAAATGAGGTAGAAATAAATGAGTTCTTAAAGTTATCTAAATCTTTAGATAAGAAATACCCACATATAGAAAAGGATGTAGTATATATTAAAGATATTATGAAATATGACATCTTTCCATTAACTATACAGGGAATGGGAGTTAGTGCTAATACTAATTTACTTATTGAAGATTATCTAAGATTAGAAGATGAGATTTTTGAAAGCTACAAGGAAAGATTAGCAGAAGGTAACTTCAGAAAAATATACTCTTTAGAGGGTGAAATAGTTGACGTAGCTATGGAAGAATTAAAAGCTTACGATTTACTAGTAGTGTGTAGAACAGAGAATGGAACTATAAGTGATAATTTACATTCACTATTAAGACATCACTATAAACCTATGTTAATACTTTCAATAACAGATAGAGAATATTCATTTGATAATATATTAATGTTAAATGATGGTGGATACATGGTTAATAGAACTGTTTATGATTACTTCGATACTTTTGGTGTACAAGATATAGATGTACTAAGAGTTAATGTAGAAGATCAAAACAGATTAACTGAAAGATTTGGTTCTAAATGTAATATAATAGATAGAAAAGGTGATGAGGTATCTATTATCTTATCAGAAGTACCAAAATATGATTTAATTTTAATGGGTGTATTAAAATACTCAATAATATTTGAAAGACTTACAGGGCAAGTAGGACTAAAAGTATTTGAAAAAACTGAAACACCTATATATATGGGGTGATAGTATGAAAATACTATTATGCTCTGATTCTCATACAGATTTAAAATATTTTTATGAAGTAATCAAGAAAGAAAACCCAGAATTAATAATTTTTGCAGGAGACTATAGCGCTGATGCTATAGAAATGTCTTATGCAGTAGATATACCTTTTCATATAGTAAAAGGTAATTGTGACTATTTTGATGATGAAACTAAGGAAACTTTAGAGTTAGAAATAGAGTCTATGGGTAAGGTAATACTTACTCATGGACACCTTTTTGGTGTTAAATCAAATATGAATAGTATATATAAGTTTGGAGTAGAAAAAAATGCAAATTATGTAATTTTTGGACATACTCACATTCAGCATAAAAGTGAATTTAAAGATGTAGTTTTCATTAATCCTGGAGCTATAATGAATCATGAATATGCAATATTAGAAGATGGCGTTCTAGAATTTAAGGGAGGAAGAAGATGAATAATGTAGTAAAACCACGTAAGATATTTGAAACAGTTATGTTGTGGTTATTATCATTTTGCTTATTAATAAAACTATTATTAATGGCAAAAGTAGGAGATATTTTCTATAAACTTAGAGGTAAAATTACTACTCAGACAGACTTTGTAACTTTAGTTAAAAAGTTATCTGTAATGACTGAAGATTTAAAAGCCTTAGAAGTGTTTGCAACTATTTATAGAACATTCTTATTATTCCTATTGATTACTTTCGCGGCCTTCATAATCTTTAGAATTGTAAAAAGACAATATGACAGATTACTAAAAGCTTCTACAGTAATGATGTGGGTAGCAAGTATGGCAGCAGTATATTATGTATATATTACAAAAGATTTATTCTATGCTTTAAAAAGTATAACTGAAAGACAGTATGAACAAGGATTACCAGCAGCCTTATACTTAATGGGTAGAATACAATATATCTTAGATGTTAAATACATAATACATGCATTAACTGCTATTATACTTGTATCAACAGTCCTTGCAATAATATTAAATGTAAGAACTTTAGTTGGAAAAGAAGATAAAGCTATTTGGAAAAAATTAAATGCTAGCATATTTACAGTATCAATGTTAGTATTTTCAGGATTAGTAGCATGGAATATATATATTAAATACGATAGTAAACAATTTAAACCATTTGGATATATGGTAACAAACTATAAACATAAAGATGATAAAATATATCTTTATGGTAGTGTAAATATGAGAAAAGTAAATGAGAAAAACCTTGATCCTAACTTCAGAACCCTTTATTTAAGAGGAGTTAACTATGAAGTAGAAAGAGGAACAGAAGAATTAAAAGCTGGAGAAACTAGAGAAATTAAAGTTAGTTTTGATGTTGAAACAAAAGAATTCTTAAATCTTAAAACAGGTAAGATTGAAGATAAAATAACAATTAAAGAAGTACCTGAAATAGTAAAATCTATAGATGAAATAAATACTAAAACTGTTTACGAATATTTAGGAAAATACGATGAAAGATATTCTAAATTCAGTAGCAAAGATGAATTAACAGGTATTTATGAAGGTAAAGCTATAGATGGTAATTCAGAATACTATGTTCTTCAAAAGATTAAATATGATGAATTAAGCTTTACAGATGCTCCAAAATTCCAAGAAACTGATGAAATATATAAGCTAATATATTTAGGTGTTATGTATAGAGATAAAAAAGAAGTAGTCGGACTTGAAGGATTAAACTTAGAGCAAGGATCATATCTATTTAATAATAAAGAAGAGTTATTAGGCTCACTTAAAGGAAATAAGATAGAAAAAGTTAAGTAGTTGGAGGAAAAATGTTAGACAAATTAAAACTGATAAAAGAAAAAGCTTTATCAGATATAGAAAAATTAGATTCTGTACAAGATTTTAACGATTTAAAAGTTAAATACTTAGGTAAAAAAGGTGAATTTACAGCTATAATGAAAGAAATGGGAAATATAGTAGCTGAAAAAAGAAAGGAATTTGGAGCACTTGCAAATGAAGTAAAAACAGAATTACAAGATAAATTTGATGTTAAGTTTGCAGAGTTAAAAGAAGAAGCTAAAAGAATCAAATTAGAATCAGAAACACTAGATATTTCACTTCCAGGGAAACCTTTAGAAAAATCTAGTTTACATCCATTAACTAAAACATTACTTGAAATAAAAGAAATAGTTAGTGAAATGGGATTTGATATAGTTGATGGGCCTGAAGTTGAAAGTACATATTTAAACTTTGATGCTTTAAATATACCTAAGACACATCCATCAAGAGAATTAACTGATACTTTCTATATCACTGATGATGTAATATTAAGAACTCAAACATCTCCAGTTCAAATTAGATATATGAGAGAACATAAACCACCATTTAAAATGATATCTATAGGTAAAGTATATAGACCTGATTATGACGTATCACATACACCTATGTTCCATCAAGTTGAAGGTTTAATGATAGGAGAAGATGTAAGTTTCTCTAACTTTAAAGCAACACTTGAAAGTATAGTACAAAGAATATTTGGTGCAGATAGAAATGTTAGATTTAGACCACATTTCTTCCCATTTACAGAACCTAGTGCTGAGATGGACGTAGAATGTGGAGTATGTAGAGGTAAAGGATGTAGATTATGTAAAAATACTGGTTGGTTAGAAATACTTGGTTCAGGTATGGTTAATATTAAAGTACTTGAAGCAGCTGGTATAGATGGAGAAGTATATCAAGGATTTGCATTCGGACTTGGAGTAGAAAGAATAACTATGCTTAAATATGGTATTGATGATTTAAGAGCATTCTTTGAAAATGATATTAGATTTTTAGAACAATTTTAAGTGGAGGAAATATGTTAATTTCATTAAATTGGTTAAGAGAATATATAGATCTTGACAAAAATATAGATATAAAAGAACTAGAAAATGCCTTAACTATGATAGGGCAAGAAGTAGAAAAAATAGAAAAACAAGGTGAAAATTTAGGCAAAGTTTTAACAGCTAAAATAGAAAAATATGAAAAACACCCAGATTCAGATCATCTAACTGTTTGTCAAGTTAACAACGGAACTGAAGTTCTTCAAGTAGTTTGTGGAGCTCCTAATCATAAAGAAGGAGATATAGTTGCTATGGCACAAATAGGTGCTAAACTTGACGAAGATTTCATAATAAAAAAAGGTAAAATAAGAGGAGCAGAGTCTAATGGTATGCTTTGTTCAGAATCTGAATTAAAAATAGGTAAAGATCATGATGGAATTATGATATTACCACAAGACACTAAACTTGGAGTACCTATGAATGAGTACTTAGGTTTAGATGATACTGTATTTGAATTAGAAATTACACCTAATAGACCTGATTGCTTATCTCATGTAGGTATTGCAAGAGAACTTGCAGCATATTATTCAAAAGAATTAAAAGTACCTACAGCTGAAGTTACAGTAGAAGGAAATGAAAATATTGATATATCTATAGAAGAAGGATTATCAAATAGATATTTAGCAAGAGTAATTAAAGGTGTAAAAGTAGGAGAAAGTCCTAAATGGTTAAAAAATAGATTAGAAGCAGTAGGGATTAGAAGTATAAATAATATAGTTGATATTTCTAACTATGTAATGCTTGAAACTAATCAACCTAACCACATCTTTGACTTAAATAAATTTGGTTCAAGAAAAGTTACAGTATCTAGAGCAAAAAATGAAGAAGTATTTGTTACTTTAGATGATAAAGAAAGAGTATTAGATAACGAGGATATAGTAATAACAAATGGAGAAAAAGTTGTAGCTATAGCAGGAGTTATGGGTGGTGGAGAAGTAGAAGTTGATGAAAACACTACTGATATCTTAATAGAAGTTGCACACTTTGATAACATTATGGTTAGAAAAACTAATAGAAAATTTGCTTTATCTACTGAATCTGCATATAGATTTGAAAGATCAGTAAATACAGAAAATATGGAATATGTATTAGATAGAATTTCAAGTTTAGTTAAAGAATTAGCTGGAGGAACAGTATGTAATATTAACGATAGTTATCCAGTTAAACCTAATACAAATATAACTACATTATCTTTACCAAGACTATATAGATTTGTAGGTAAGGAAATAGAGAAAGATAAAATAATAGATATCTTTGAAAAATTAGAAGTAAAAGTTGAAGATAAAGGTGAAGAGTTATTATTAACTGCACCTTCACATAGACAAGATCTAATAAATCAATTTGATTACTTTGAAGAAGTTATACGTATGGTAGGTTTTGATAGTATAGAAAATGTTATGCCTTCAGTAAAACTAACTAAAGAAAGATTAGAAGATACAACTAAATTTGTTACTGATATTAAAAAGGTAGTATCTAACTTAGGAGTAAGAGAGGTTATTAACTACAGCTTTATCCCTAAAAATTCTTTAGAAAAAGTATTGTTTGATATAGCAGAAGAAAATATTATTGAAATCAAAAACCCTATAGTAGAAGAATTTAGTATTTTAAAACCTACATTAATGTATTCATTAATCAAAAATGTAAGAGATAACATTAATAGAGGTGCAAGTGATATTAGATTCTTTGAAGTAAGTAAGAGATTTACTAAAGAACAAGTTACAAATATAAATGAAAAAGCTGTAATGATAGGAGAAATGCAAGTATTTGAAAGAGAAACATTAGCATTAGTACTATCAGGAAGCAAAATTAAGAATATATGGAATGCTAAACCAGAAGAATATGATTTCTATGATATGAAAGGTGTAGTAGAAGCATTATTTGAAAAAATTGGATTTACTAAATATCAAATTAGAAGAAGTGAAAACAAAGCATATCATCCTGGAAGAAGCGTTGATGTATTTGTAGGTAAAGAACTTGTTGCAACATATGGAGAATTACACCCAGATGTATTAGAAAACATGGATGTTGAAAAGAGTAATATCCTTTATGCTGAAGTATACTTAGACTTAATTAAAAAATATATATCAACAAGCATTAGATACAAAGGTTTAAGTAAATATCAATCAGTGCCAAGAGATATAGCTATAGTAGTTAATGAAAATGTTCTAGTAGGAGAAATGTTAAAAACTATAGAAAAAATAGATAAATTAATTGAAAGAGTTGAACTATTTGATATATACCAAGGATTAGGAATTGAAAAAGGATATAAATCTGTTGCTATAAGTATAGTGATGAGAGATGATAATAAGACATTAGAAGAAAAAGAAATTAATGATGTTATGAATAAAATCATTACTAAATTAACTAAAGACTTTGGAGCAACATTAAGAGGATAATGAAATATTGTATATTTCTTAATGGAGAATATCCAGAATTTAATGATTATCATTTAGAATTATTAAAAGATAGAATAATATACTGTGCAGATGGAGGAACTAACTTTGCTTATAAGCAAGGGATAGTTCCTCATGCTATAGTAGGAGATTTAGATTCAATTAATCCTGAAGTTTTAGAGTATTATAGAAAAAAAGATGTGAAAATTTATGATTATTCAAGTGATAAAGATTATACAGATTTTGGAATAGCACTACTTCATATTTGCGGTTATGAAAATGTTGGAATGAATGATAGATTTCAAAAAGAAGAAATAGATTTTTATCAAAATAAAGATGTATTAGTATTTGGTGCTACTGGTGGTAGAATGGATATGTCTATAGGTAATGCTAAATTACTTGCTAAAAATACTAATATGAAATATATTAGTCATCAAAATGAACTTATGTATTATGTAAATAAAGAAGATGTGATAAATGGAAAGGCTGGTAAAAGATTTTCTTTAATACCACTTTCAGATCTTAAAGAATTAACACTTGAAGGTTTTGTATATAATCTTAAAGATAAAGATATTTCAAGAGATATGTCACTTGTAAGTAATATTATTAAAGATGATTCAGCAAAGATAAGTGCTAAAAGTGGAGATATGTTAATAATTATAGAAATATAAAAGGGTTGTTTTAAAACAACCCTTTCCTCATATCTTCTAATTTGTTAATTAAGTTATCAACTTCATTGTAGAATTTTTTTATTTTACTTTGCATAGTCCAATCTACAAAGATATTATCTAAGAAATAGTCTGCAAATACATGGAAACTAGATACATTAATATTTAAAGATTCAACATTAGCTTTATTAAACATAGCTTTTAAATCCCTAAGCTTATAATTCACTAATTCCATTTTACTTTTAGCTTTATCAAGATTTGAATGTTTAAATAGAGTTGAAAAAGTATTTCCAAAAAACATATCAAATAAACCCCAATTTTTAGAATATTTTAAACTAGATTTCACATCTTTTAAATCTATTAAAATTTCATCTATTAAATTTCTTATATCTATTAAATCATTCATTTTTATTTACTCCTATCTAAAGTTTAATATTAAATTATTAGGACCTAATTGAGCACCTTTTAAATCATTAGGATATTTATAACTATAAATTTCTGTGTTGTCTAAAGTTGCATAAACTATAGCGTTAGTGATTTGATTTAAGAATTCGTCTTGAATATCACCTTTAACATCTTTAACTTTTACATTTTTAAGATAGATTTTTCCATCTTGGAATCTGATATCACTTTCTAAATAAACGATAGCAGTTGTATTTGTTTTACCTAAAAGAGCCCCGACAACCGAACTAGTTTCAGCAGTTAAAACTATATTTAATTTATAGTCTTTAACAAAGACATCTCTTATAGCTACTTCGCCTTTTGCTAAGAATAAATCTATCCTGTTGTCTACTTTCTGTGCAATATTTGCTTTAATTACACTATTTGGGACTGTATAATCTGTAACATTTAATAAACTACAAGAAAATACTCCAAATGATAATAATAATGTTGTTAAAATTTTTTTCATAATTTACTTGTATGATATAGTTAGTTCTTAAACTTTACCATACATCTCCTCCTTTTATTCTTTAAAAATTAAATTTTGTTCCTAATCCTATAGTGAAATATTGAGGATATCCTAAACTAATTTCACCTGTGAATGTGTTCTTAAATGTTGCTCCAAATTTAGCTTTTATTGCAAATTTGTTAATTGATCTATCGTTAACTATATAGTGATATGAACCAATAGAAGCTCCAGTATATAGTTTAATGTCTTCTTTAACCTCTCCATTTACTTCAGCAAATATAAATGGAGAAATGTATGGATGGAAATTTTTGATAGTTCTTTCATAGTCTTTTTTTTCAATTTCTAATTTGTTTTTTTCTGTATCATGTGCAGTTTCAATTTTTCTATTAAAATCTTCAATTTTTATATTATATTTTTCATTTTCTGATTTATTTAAAATCTTTTTACTTAATCCTCCTTCAAGTCCAGTTCCAAGATTTACATTTATACCATATTTTTTAATTGGAATAACTTTTCCAAGAGAGGTATGTATACCTGCATGAACTGATGTATTATTGATATCATCACTTTGGAAACCTCCAACACTACCTTGAGCAAGAACAGTAACTTCAGTCCCTGAATAACCAATAAGAGTTGAAAAGATACCTAGTATTAAATATTTCTTCATTATATCAACATCCTTTATTTAAATTCTATTCTATCTATTTTTTCACCATCAACATCTACAAGATCATACATAGCTCCTGTAGCTCTGTCTATAAAATGTCCACCTGGAACAAATATATTTCCAACTATAAATGCAGGAATGTTTGTTTTAGGTAAGATAGCAACAGTTTTATCACCTGAAGAGATAAAATATTTTGCACCTACACCTGATTCATTATCTAATCTTTTTAGATTAACAAATAAAGTTCCTTTACCTTTTTTTAGCACATTTCCTTTTTCGTCCTTAACTACTATTTCTTTACCAGAACTAGATCTAATATCTAATGGTTGATGTAAACCATTTACTATACTAGAACAACTAGTTAGAGCAAAAATTATACTTGTAAATATTAGTGTTTTTCTCATTTTTTATTCACCTTTCTAAGTGCTGAAATTATTCTATCAAGGTTTTTTTCGATATCTTTTTCAAACGCATCTTTAGTATATCTACCGCTAGTCATATGTAATAGTTGCTCAACCACAACACCTGTTTCTCTTTGAACTGCTTTAGTATAAGGTGAACTTGCACCATCTGATTCAAATAGAATATCTATTCTATTTTTCTTAATTAAATCTATAGCAACTTTCAAGTCGTTAGCACTAGGCTTATTATTGTTTTTAGGTTCTATTACAACTCCAACTTTAATACCAAGTTCTCCTAAGATATAGTCATAACCTCCATGAGTAGTTGCAACTGTTAAATTAATACCTTTTCTAAGATTAGCTATTTCTTTTATCTTTTTAGATTTGATATTAGAAAGTTTCTTAGTATAATCCCTAGCATTTTTAAGATAATAACTACTATTTTTACTATCTAGTTTAGCTATTTCCTTAGCTATAGTATTAATCTGTTGTATAGAAGCTTGTATTGATATGAAAGTATGAGTATTAACAGATTTAGAGTTGCTTCTTTCACCAGATATTGGTAAAAGAGATACATTCTTGTTAGCGTTAATAATAGTGACTTTCTTGTTATTTGAAGCTTTAACAAGATTGTACATATAGTTATCTATACCAGTACCATTAATAATTAAAACATCAAGATCTGTAATTTTTTTAACTTCATCAGGTGAAGGTTGATATGCGTGTACATCAACATCAGCTGGAAGTATTTGGATTACATCTGCCTTATCTCCTACAATATTAGTTGTAAAAGAATAATAAGGCAACATACTTACTCCTATTTTAAGCTTTGCTAAAGAAATATTAGAAACTAATAAAAGTAACATTATTAATTTAAAAATAATCTTTCTCATTTTGCCTCCGTTTCACGTAAATTATACCATTAATCCTAATATATTTCAACAAGTTAAAATAAGGGTTAAGGTAATAAAAAGAGTAATATAAGGCATAAATACTATAACTTTGAATAGTACTAAAATAATCTTTCACAGGATAGTAAAAAAATGAAAGATAAATTTCACGATAAAACTTGCTTTTTTCGTTGAATAGAGGTAAAATAAATATAGAATAAAAAACAGGAGGCTGCTATATGATAATCAAAAATGCAAAAATATTTGATGGGGATAAATTTATTCCAGAAAATGTAGTAATTCTTAATGGAGATAAAATTGAAAAAATTACTACTGTATCTGAATTAACAGAAGAATTAATGTCTAAACATGAAGTAGTAGACATAGATGGTAAAGTATTATCACCAGGATTTATTGATTTACAAATTAATGGATGTGGTGGAGTATTATTTAACGATGAAATCACTAGAGAAGCTTTAGAAGTAATGAATGAAACTAATAAAAAATATGGATGTACTTCATTCTTACCTACATTAATTACATCACCTGATGAAAAAATATTAAAAGCTTTAAAATTAATTGAAGAAATCAAAGACACTAAAGAAGAATTTGGGGTTTTAGGATTACATATTGAAGGGCCATATATTAGTGTTGAGAAAAAAGGTGTTCATAGACCTGACTATATTAGAGTTTTAGCAGATGAAGTTATAGATACTATTGCTAAAGTAGGATATGAAGGAGTTAAAATTATGACTATTGCTCCTGAAAATGCACTAGTTAAACACTTAAAACAATTAAAAGAAAGTGGAATTAACATAGCTTTAGGGCATACAAATGCAACTTATGCACAAGTAGAAGAAAAAGCTGAGTACTTCACTCATGCAACTCACTTCTTTAATGCAATGCGTGGATTTGATTCAAGAGAGCCAGGAGTTATTGGTTACTTATTAGATAAGAAAAACGTACAATGTGGAATAATAGTAGATGGAATGCATGCTAGCTACCCTTCAGTAAGAGTAGTTAAAGAAGTAATGAGATCAAATATGTATTTAGTTACAGATGCTGTTGCTCCTATGGGAACAGATATGCCTGAATTCGTATTTGAAGGCCACTTAGTTCGTCATGAAAATGGAAAATGTTGGGATCCTAAGACTGGATCATTAGGTGGATCAGCTCTTGATATGATAACAGGAGTTAAAAACTTAGTTAAAGAAGTTAAAATAAGTGAAGAAGAAGCTTTACGTATGGCAACTTCATACCCAGCAAAAGCAGTTCAAGTTGAAGACAGATATGGATATATTAGAGAAGGATATATTGCTGACTTAACATTCTATAATGAAGACTTTGTTGTAGAAGGAACAATTTCAAAAGGCAAATTACAAAGATATTAATATGAATAAAGGAGCGAAAGCTCTTTTTTTCTATAGGAAATTAGAATTCTAATAAGATGTATGTAATTTTATTGACTGATATAAAAAATAATCATAGTTTATAAAAAATAAAATTAATAAGTAAATTTGAGTAATGTAAAAATACCTATTTAATACCATAACATTTTTTCAGTCTTATATCTTTAAAGTAATGTTATTGCTTAATTTTGATAAAAAAATTTTATTCAGTCTTAAAAAATTCTAGCAATAATTTTTTTACTGTGATATAATGAGATTGAGGTGATAAAATGAAGTATACTATATGTGGTCTTGACTGTGCAGGATGTGCAGCTAAACTAGAAGAACATTTAAAAACACATGAAAATGTAAAAGATATTAGTATAAATTTTACAACTAAAACATTAAAAGTAGATTTTAAAAATAAGGAAAAAGGAAATATAGATGAATTAATAAGACTTGGAAGGGAAAAAGAAAGTTCTTTTGATATTAAGGAAGAAGATAATTCTGAGACGCAATTTATTGAAGAATTAGAAATACTTAAAGATCAAAAAGTATATATGTTTGTATCTTTAGCTTTATTTATCTTGGGACTTTTCGTAGATAAATATTTATATAGATATCTAAAATATGATTCAGATCTATATCTATATTATATACCTCTTTACCTATTTTCATATGCATTTGTTGCATTTCCAATAATAAAAGATGCTATAAGATCAATAAAAAATGGAGACTTCTTTAATGAAAAAGTACTTATGATGGTTGCTTCATTATTAGCTATTTTTATTAGAGAATATGAAGAAGCAACAGGAGTAATGCTATTTTATACAGTAGGAGAATATTTTCAAGAATACTCAGTACTTAAAACAAGAAAAGGAATAAGAAGTTTAATAGATTTAAAAGAAAATGTAGTACATGTATTAGATAAAAATGAATTTAAAGATGTAGATGTTAATGAAATAAAGCCTGGAGATGTATTTTATGTTAAACCAGGAGAAAAGATATTATTAGATGGAAAAGTATATATAGGAAGTGCAGATTTAGATACTTCTATGATTACAGGAGAATCTTTACCTAGACATTTTGAAAAAGGTGATGATGTACTTGCAGGTATGATAAATTTATCTAAATCATTAGCAATTGAAGCAACTAAAAGCTTTGATGAGAGTAATATATATAAGATAGTGGAGTTAATAGAAAATTCAGGACATAATAAGTCAAAAATGGAAAAATTTGTTACAAGATTTTCTAGATATTATTCTCCAATAATATTTACTTTAGCTATATTTATAACTATAGTACCTCCTCTATTTTTTAGAAGAATTACTTTTATAGATTCACTATATAACGGTATAGTATTATTAGTTATAGCTTGTCCTTGTGCCTTAGTTCTTTCTATACCACTAACATTTTTTTCAGGTATAGGTAGAGCTGCAAAAGAAGGAATACTAATTAAAGGTGCAGATATCTTTGATAATATAGATAAAGTAGAAAGTGTATTTCTAGATAAAACTGGAACTATAACTGAAGGTAGATTTAAAGTAAATTCAGTATTTGAAGATTTAGAAAAAATTAATATAGATGCTAAAGAAGTATATGAATATGTATATAAGGCTGAAGAACATTCAAATCATCCTATAGCAAGATCAATAATTAATTTTATAAATCAAAAATTTAGATTAGTAGACAATATTGAAAATGATGATAAATTTTATGAGTATATTAGTTTATGCAAACACTGTGGTTGCTGTCATGATTATTCAGAACATTATGTTAATGAAAGAGTTAGAATAGTAGAACATGAGCCTAAAGGACATTATTATGGTGATGAATGCAAAAATCACGTTAAGAAGTTAGAACATAGTGAGCATTGTGATTGTGAATTACACAATCACAATGAATCATGTATAAGAAATATGTTTGCAAAGGATAAAACTATAGTAGAAAGTGTAGAACTTCCAGGATTAGGCGTAGATGTAGAATTTAATGATAAAAAAGTATTAATAGGTAAGAGAAAATTACTAGAAGATAGAAATATATTTATACCTAAAACTGAATTCTTAAATGATAAAAATTCATCTTTAGTATATGTAGCTATAGATAATATATTTGTTGCTTTATTTGTTATCAAAGATAAGATAAAAGATGATACTAAAGAAGCTATCACGATGATTAAAGAAAGTGGTATTAAAGATATAATAATGCTTACTGGGGATAATGAAGAAGCTGCAAAAGAAGTTGGAGATATCTTAGGTATAGATAGAGTATATGCTAATTTATTACCAGAAGATAAATTAAATATATTACTTAAAGAAAAAGAAAAAAGACATATCATGTTTGTGGGTGATGGTATTAATGATGCCCCAGTAATAGCAGCATCAGATGTAGGGGTTGCTATGGGTAATATGGGTCAAGATGTAACTATCAATACTGCTGATATTGTACTAAATACAGATAGTTTAACTAAAATATCAGTACTAAAAAGACTATCAGATAAGATGAAGATGATAGTATTACAAAACTTAGTATTTATTATTGCAGTTAAATTTATAGTAATTACATTTGGTATGTTTAGTTTTATGTCTATGTGGGTTGCAGTATTTGCAGATGTTGGAGTAACAATAATAACAGTATTAAACGCAATGAGAATGAAATATATTAGATTATAAAGGGGCTGTTGAAAAGTAAGAGTTTTTTTCTTCCTCAATAGTCTCCTCAAAAAAATAGAAGGGATTAATCTAAAAAAATTAGATAATTCCTTCTATTTTATTAATTTTTTTGTACAACAAAAATAAGGGTTTAAATATTTTAAGTATTTATGATATTTCTTTTATCTTGTGTAAT